>DATJHU010000043.1:0-3429 GCA_035493715.1 Alphaproteobacteria bacterium
AACTGATGTAGCGGGGCCAGCGCCCGCGCGGTGACGCAATCGACAGGCGCAATGCGGCTATCCACGTAATCCACGATGTCCCTGTGATGAACCTCGCCCGCACCTCCAGTGATTCGCAACGCCTCGCGCAGGAAAGCCGCCTTCTTGGCATTGCGTTCGACAAGATCGATCTGCGCGCCCGGCCGCTCCGCCAGTGCGCAGGCCAGCACGATGCCGGGGAAACCGCCGCCGCTGCCGAGGTCGGCGAAAGTTCGCGCGGCGGGCGCGAGATCGAGAAGCTGGAGCGAATCGGCGATATGCCGGGTCCAAAGCGTCGGCAGCGTCGAGGGCGCGACCAGATTGGTGACAGCCTGCCATTGCAGCAGCAGATCGACATAGGCTTCCAGCCGACTCAGTGTTTCACGTGAAACAGGCATCAGCGCCAGTGCGGCGGCCTTGTCGGCGGGATCAGGCGTCGGAAGCTTGGTCTTGCTCACGACAACCCCCTATCCGGCTTTGGCATCACGCCGATGACGCGCCTGCCGCCGCAGATAGGCGGCCAGAATGCCGAGCGCCGCCGGGGTCATCGCCTCGATGCGCGCGGCCTGCCCGATGGTGCGCGGCTGCGCGGTTTGCAGCTTCTGCCGCGCCTCGTTGGAGAGGCCGGGGACGTCGGCATAATCGACGCCGGTCAGCACCAGCGCCTCGTCGCGGCGGAAGGCGCTGACATCGGCGGCCTGCCGGGCCAGATACACGTCATATTTCGCATCGATTTCAACATGTTCGGCGATGGCGGGCGAGACTTCGGCCAGTTGCGGCCAGATCCGCGCAACCTCCGCCCAGCCAATCTCGGGATAGGCCAGCAATTCAAAGGCACTGCGGCGCTGACCGTCGCGGTTGAGCGAAAGGCCATGGCGGATGCCCTCGGTCGGCGTCAGCGACAAGGACTTCGCGGCATCCTTGGCGGCGTTCAGCGCCTGCATCTTTGCGGCAAAGCTGGTCTGGCGGCTCGATCCGACGATGCCGAGCGCGATGCCGCGATCCGTCAGCCGGCGGTCGGCATTATCCGCCCGCAATGTCAGGCGATATTCGGCGCGCGAGGTGAACATCCGGTACGGCTCGGTGATGCCGCGGGAGGTCAAATCGTCGATCATGACCCCGAGATAGCCATCGGCCCGGTCGAACACCGCCCCCTCGCCGCCTCCGGCGATCCTTGCCGCATTCAGCCCCGCGACCAGGCCCTGCGCCGCCGCTTCTTCGTACCCCGTGGTGCCATTGATCTGCCCGGCCAAAAAAAGCCCCGGCACGCGCTTTGTCTCCAGCGTCGGCTCAAGTTCGCGCGGATCGACATGATCGTATTCGATGGCGTAGCCCGGACGGATCATCCGCGCCCGCTCAAGCCCTGGAATTGTCGTCAGAATCGCCTTCTGCACCTCTTCCGGCAGCGAGGTCGAGATTCCGTTTGGATAGACCGTGGAATCCGTAAGCCCTTCCGGCTCAAGGAAGATCTGGTGGCTGTCGCGGTCGCCGAAACGAACGATTTTGTCCTCGATCGAGGGGCAGTAACGCGGGCCGGTGCTCTTGATCTGGCCGGAATACATCGGCGAGCGATGCACATTGGCCCGGATCAGCTCATGGGTCGCTTCCGTGGTGCGGGTGATTCCGCATTCGACCTGCGGGGTCGTGATCTTGTCGGTCAGGGTCGAAAACGGCTCGGCGGGGTCGTCGCCCGGCTGCCGCTCCACCGCATCCCAGTCGATGGTGGTGCCATCGAGCCGCGCCGGGGTGCCGGTTTTCAGCCGCCCGAGCGTGAAGCCGATCCGCTCGAAAGATCCCGATAGGCCCATCGCCGGGGCTTCATCGATGCGACCCGCGGGCCAGTTTTTCTCTCCAAGGTGGATGATTCCGCGCAAAAACGTGCCGGTGGTGATGACCACCGCCCCGCAGGCGAATTCCCGGCCATTGGCCAGCTTCAAGCCCGCGATCCGGCCGTTTTCCAGCAAAAGCCCGTCCGCCTCGCCCTCGATCACCGTGAGATTGGGCGTTTCGCGGATTTCCGCCTGCATCGCAGCCACATAGAGGGCGCGGTCGATCTGGGCGCGGGGGCCGCGCACCGCAGGGCCCTTGCGGCGGTTCAAAACCCTGAACTGAATGCCGCCCTTATCCGCCATCCGGCCCATCAGGCCGTCCAGCGCATCGATTTCGCGGACCAGATGACCTTTGCCGAGCCCGCCGATGGCGGGATTGCAGGACATCGCGCCGATGGTCGCAAAACGATGGGTCAGGAGAGCGGTTTTGGCGCCAAACCGCGCGGAAGAAGCCGCCGCCTCACAGCCGGCATGGCCTCCCCCCACCACAATGACGTCGAATGTCGCGCGCATGGCGCCCTTCTACAGCGAGAGCGGAAAACCGTCCAAAACAATATTGATTTCAGGAAGCCTTAGCGTGTTTCACGTGAAACGAAGGCTAGGTTCCGTCTGTTTCACGTGAAACAGATCACTTGTTCCCATTCGCTCACATGAAGCAGGTTCAAGGCCTTATATTGCTTCACGTGAAACAACTCTTCATTTACCAATACAGAACTCCCGAAAGATCGAATCCAGAATCTCTTCCACATCAACGCGGCCCAAAAGCCGCCCCAGGGCGTGAATCGCGATTCGAAGTTCTTCGGCGACAATCTCATCGCCCTCTTCTGCCCGCTGACCCGCCCGCTCCAGCGCTGCGACCGTCTCCGTCAGCAACGACCGATGCCTGGCGCGGCTGACCAGCGCCGCTTCCCCGCCGCCGAAAAAATCCTGCGCGAAACCGACCAGCGCGCTGACCAGCGCATCAACGCCCTGCCCGGTCGTCGCCGAAATCGCGAAACCGACCTCGCCCTCAATCGGCATGGCCGCCAGATCGATCTTGTTGCGGACCACCCAAAGCGGCGCGCCGTCCGCAAACGGCGGTACATCGCCATCCGCCTCACACATCCACAACACCAGATCGGCAGTTTCCGCGCGCACACGCGCACGGCGCACGCCTTCCTGTTCGACCGGATCGTTCGTCTCGCGCAATCCCGCGGTGTCGATCAACGTCACCGGATAGCCGTCGAGATCGAGATGGACTTCGATCACGTCGCGCGTGGTGCCGGCATGCGGCGAAACAATCGCGGCCTCACGCCGCGCGAGACGATTCAAGAGCGTCGATTTGCCCGCATTCGGCGGGCCCGCAATCGCGACTTGTAAGCCTTCTCGCAGGCGTTCACTTTGCGCCGATGCCGCAAGGGTTTCTTTGATTTCGCTTTTCAGTACATCGACGCGCAGCAATGCCGGCGCCATCAACTCCTCCGACACATCGCCTTCGTCGGAGAAATCGATGCCCGCCTCCACAAGCGCCATCGCCTCGATGATTTGCTTGCGCCAGGTCTGCGCGCGATGGCCGAGCAATCCCTGCAACTGACGCAGCGCC
>DATJHU010000044.1:0-2424 GCA_035493715.1 Alphaproteobacteria bacterium
CCGCCTCGATATTCAGATCAACGACCAGCACCTTGGCGCCTTCCTGTGCGAAGCGCTGCGCCGCCGATTTCCCCATGCCGGCCCCGCCCCCGGTCACCAGCACGACCTTGCCGTCGAACATCCCCATATCCGCCTCCCATGCCGTTTGGGAAATCTCTAGTGCATTCCCCAGAGAGTTCGAAGCGGCGAATTCGACGAAGTGGGCCAAAGCCGAGCGATATGGCCTAAAATCGCCGGGCCGGCACACGTGAGACGCGCCGCCCGTTCGCTGGACATCGCCCCTGCCTTCATGCGAACCATGCGGCACTGACGACAGGGGGAAAATCATGAAGTTTGTTCTGGGATATGGGCTGAACGATATCCGGCATATGGCGGCGGTCGCGCAGGCGGCTGAGGCATCCGGCTTCGACTCGTTCACCTTCGGCGACAGCCTGTTCTATCCGAAGCACACGGACTCGGTTTACCCCTATTATGACGGCGACCGCTCGTTCCTGGAGAATATCGATTTCCTGGACCCGACCGCAGCAATCGCCTCATTGGCGGCGCAGACCACGACGCTCAAATTCTATTGCGGCGTTCTGAAACTGCCCAGCCGCCATCCGGTGCTGACCGCGAAGGCCTATGCCTCGCTCGCCTTCCTGACAAACAACCGCGTCTCGCTGGGCGTCGGCATCAGCCCGTGGAAGGAAGACCTCGTCTTCCTCAACGTGAACTGGGAAAAGCGCGGCAAGGTCATGGACGAGTGCCTCGAGGCGATCCGCGGCTTATGGACCGGCGACTACTTCGCCTATCATGGCGAGTTCATCAATTTCGACGAAGTGAAGATGCGGCCGGTACCGGAAGTGCCGGTGCCGATCCTGGTCGGCGGCCATTCCAAGCCGGCGCAACGCCGCGCCGCGCGCCTGGGTGACGGCTGGATGTCGGTCGGCGGCACGGTGGATGAGAACAAGACGGTGATCGAAGGCATCCAGGCCTTCCGCAAGGAATACGGCACCGACAAGAAAGCGTTCGAGATTCATGCCGGCGTTATGGATTCGACCGACGTCGATTCGATGAAGCGCATGGGTGAGATCGGGGCGACCCATATCTTCACCGCGCCGTGGGACGTCTATAATCCGAAGCTGTCGCTCGACGAGAAGGTCAACGCGGTGAAGCGCTTCGGCGATACGGTGATCGCGAAGTTCTGATGGCCGGACCGACCAAGATCGCAATACTGGGCGCGGGCGGCCGCATGGGCCGCGCGCTGATCCAGACCGTGCTCGGCACCGACGGCGCCGCGCTGTCGGCTGCGGTCGAGTATGAGGGGAACCCGCTGATCGGGCAGGACGCCGCCCTTCTGGCCGGCCTGCCGCCTGTCGGCCTGACGCTTGGCGCCGACCCGGCGGCGATCGTCGGGGCCGCGGTCGCCATCGACTTCACCACCCCCGGCGCGACCGCGAAACATGCGGCGCTGGCCGCCGAAAAGGGAGTCGCCCTCGTCGTCGGCACCACCGGATTGGCCCACGCGGACGAGGACATGCTGCGCGACGCCGCCAAGCGCATTCCCGTTGTCTATGCCGCCAATTACAGCGTCGGCATGAACCTGCTGGCCGACCTGGTGCAGCGCGCTGCCACCAGCATGGGACCGGAGTTCGACATCGAGATCGTCGAGATGCACCATCGCCATAAGGTGGACGCGCCCTCGGGCTCCGCCCTGGCGCTGGGTCGCGCGGCAGCTGCCGGACGCAATGTGAAGCTGGACGACGTTGCCGTGCGCGGCCGCGACGGCCAGACCGGAGCCCGGCCGAAGGGCTCGATCGGCTTTGCCGCTCTGCGCGGCGGCGACGTGCCGGGCGACCACACCGTCATCTTCGCCGGCGACGGCGAACGCGTGGAACTGACCCACAAGGCCGGCGGCCGTGAAATCTTCGCCAAGGGCGCGGTGCGCGCCGCCCTGTGGGCCGCGGGCCGGAAGCCCGGCCTCTACACGATGCGGGATGTGCTGGGGCTGGACTGATCATTCATAGGTGGGGCGGGGATAGCGCTCGCCTTCCACCAACCCTGTGCGCGATCACAAACAATGGTGGAATGCGCTCCACTTTTCCGCCTAATTGCTCAAAAGGGAAACGCAATGACCGAAACGATACAGTCGCGCGAATTTATCGGCATCACCAACGGCGGTGCGGCGGAGGGCGGGAATACCGTCTATTTCGAGCTGCAGTTCGAAGGCGACGAGCGGGTCGTCTTCAACTGCGAGCATGCGCTGGTGCCCAAACTGCTCGGCAATATCAGGCAATATGCCGCCATAGCCGACAGCGTCCGCGCGAAAGAGGGAAGGCCTTCCCTCCAGGTTACTGCACCCTATTTCGTCGAGACGGTGAAACGCGCGGGCCATAGCGAGGACGGGCAGGTCATCGCGCTTCAGCTGGTGGCGGAGGAAGGATT
>DATJHU010000045.1:0-35743 GCA_035493715.1 Alphaproteobacteria bacterium
CGCCGACCGATTTCATCGCGGTGGTCAGCGTCGGGTCGGCGCCGGCGAATTTCTCGAAGGCAAAGCGCGGGATCTTGGTGACGACGTAATCGATCGTCGGCTCGAACGCCGCCGGCGTGTTGCCGGTGATGTCGTTGGTCAGCTCGTCCAGTGTGTAGCCGACCGCCAGCTTGGCCGCGACCTTGGCGATAGGAAAGCCGGTGGCTTTGGACGCCAGTGCCGAGGAACGGCTGACGCGCGGGTTCATCTCGATCACGACCATGTGGCCGTTGGCCGGGATGATCGCGAACTGCACGTTCGATCCGCCGGTATCGACGCCGATCTCGCGCAGGCACGCGATCGACCAGTCGCGCATCCGCTGATATTCCTTGTCGGTCAGCGTCAGCGCCGGGGCGACGGTGATGGAGTCGCCGGTATGCACGCCCATCGGATCGATATTCTCGATCGAGCAGATGATGATGCAATTGTCGGCGCGGTCGCGCACGACCTCCATCTCGTATTCCTTCCAGCCCAGCACCGATTCCTCGATCAGCACCTCGGTGACCGGCGAGGCGGCGAGGCCGGAGCGGGTGATCTCCTCGAACTCGGTCTTGTTGTAGGCGATGCCGCCGCCGGTGCCGCCCAGCGTGAAGGACGGGCGGATGATCGCCGGCAGGCCGATCTCGGCCAGTGCGTCCTTGGCCTCCTCGAAGGTGCGTACGACCCGGCTCTTGGGGCAGGCCATGCCGATCTTCAGCATGGCGTCACGGAACTGCAGACGGTCCTCGGCCTTGCTGATGGCGGCGCGGTTGGCGCCGATCAGCTCGATGCCCAGGCGCTCCAGCGTGCCGTCCTCGGCCAGCGCCATGGCGGTGTTGAGCGCGGTCTGTCCACCCATGGTGGGCAGCAGGGCCTCCGGCCGCTCCTTCTCCAGGATGCGCGCGACCGTGGCGGGGGTGATCGGTTCGATATAGGTGGCGTGCGCGAGACCGGGATCGGTCATGATCGTCGCCGGGTTCGAGTTCACCAGGACGATACGATAGCCCTCGGCCTTCAGGGCTTTGCAGGCCTGCGCACCGGAATAATCGAATTCGCAGGCCTGGCCGATGACGATCGGTCCGGCGCCGATGATCGCGATGGTCTTGATGTCTGTACGTTTAGGCATTGAGGCTGGAGGCGGGTCCGTCTGAACATGGAAAATCGACGGCCCCTGATAGGGAGCGGCCGGGACCCGCTTTGTCGCGATGTCTAAAAGAGCCTTATAGCGGTCGGGGGGGCACCGAAACAAGGGCCGCGGGACCGGCTTGCGGTCTTGACACCGCATATGCACTGAATCCGATCGGAGAAATTTTCATTGGGGAGTGCGGACTATGTACCAATTGTTCGGCCGGGCCGGCTGGGGCTCGGTGCTCACCGAGTCGCAACTCGTCTGGTACGGCCTGCCCTACACGTTCGAGGAGATGGACGATCTGTTCACCTCCGAGGCGGCGCGGGAGCGTTTGGCCAGGGTCAATCCGCTGTCGCAGGTGCCGACCTTGGTCCTGCCGGACGGGCAGGTGATGACCGAGAGCGCGGCGATTACGCTTCACCTCGCCGACGTGACCGGGGACGCGACGCTGGTGCCGCCCGCCGGCGATCCGGCGCGGCCGAAATTCCTGCGCTGGATGGTCTTCCTGGTCGCAAATCTTTATCCGACCTTTACCTATGCCGACGATCCGGCGCGCTTTGTCACCGGCGAGGCGGCGCGGGCCGCGTTCCGCAAGAGCGTGGACGCCTACGCGATTCGCCTCTGGCATATGGTCGAGGGCGAGGTCGCCGGGCCGTGGTTCCTGGGTGACCGGTTCTCGGCGATGGATATCTATCTCGGCGTGATGAGCCGCTGGCGGCCGCGGCGGGATTGGTTCGCGGCCAACCTGCCGCGCGTGACGCGTGTCGCCGCCGCGGTCGATGGGGAGCCCCGACTGGCGGAGGTGTGGAAACGGAACTTCCCGGTGCTGCTGCCGCCCGAGGAGGCGCCCTGACGGCGCCGCGCGCCTTACGTCGCTGTCTTTGAAACAAGCCGTTTCAGAAGGTGCCCTTTCCACATCCACAGGCCCGACAAGAGCATCGTGGGGAGGAAGACGAAACGCGTGGCGGGGGCGTAGTTCGGAATGACGTCGAACGGGCTGTAGATATAGCCGACGATCGGGATGCTGAAGACGATGTGAATCCAGCGAATGAATAGGCGTAGCTTGGCATTTTTCATGAGCGCTTCATGCTCCGTCGATCGGCGGTGTACGGCATATTTGCCGTCATGATTTGGGGTGCTCCGGCCGTCTTCATTCCAGCCTCGCCAGCGTCTGCTCCAGGTTCGCGAAGAACCGCTTCCACCCATACTGGGCGCCCTGGTAGTTTTGCTGCTGATCGGTCCGGAAACCGGACTGTTCCATGCGCAGGAGGGTTCCTGCGCGGGTGGGCGTGAGGGTCCAGGTGACAACGCTTTCCAGGCCAAGTGCGACCCACGTGTAGGACAGCGTTCGGTTCGGCTCGACCTCAAGAACCTGGCAGTCGATGACGCCGCTCCAGTTGGGCTGCGGCTCCGCACGCAGGTTGAAACGGTGATCCGCCACCGGCTTGAAGTCGTTCTTCATCAGCCATTCGGCAATCAGGTGCGGCTGGGTAAGCGCACGCCAGATCTTCTCAGGCGCGTGTCCTATTTCCCGCTCGACAACCACTGAGCGCGTTGCGCCTTCGGTCGATAGCTCGTTCATTGATCCATCCTCTTCAGAAGGTCTTCCAGATCGTCGAACCGGCTTTGCCAGAAGCCGGCCATCTGGCTGGTCCAATCCATAAGCGGCGCCAAGGCGCCGAGCCGCGCGCTGTAATGCGTCTGACGCCCCTCATGCCGGTCGTTGACCAGCCCCGCCTGTTTCAGCACGCCCAGATGCTTGGACACCGCCGGCTGCGAAACCCCAGCCCTTGCCGTCAGCGCCCCGACCGTCTGTTCTCCCTCACGGCACAATCTTTCGAAGATCGCTCTTCGGGTCGGATCGGCGAGCGTTCTGAAAAGCATATCGTATGCGTCCGGCATGCGGAATCCATAACCTGTTAGTTATGAATAGACGTATAACTGTAGAGATATATGTCAGTCAAGCCGCTTTCAGTCGTCCAGTTCAGAATAGTGGCGGAAGATGCCGTTCGTGTTGAACGGCACGCGCCGGTCCGAGGCCAGATAGGCGGCGATCCGGGGCCGTTTCGCCACCCGGTCGCGCAGCGCGACGACCGTCGGCCACTGTGCCTCGTGCTTCGCCATCGCCTTGGGAAACGCATAGCGCAGTCCCTCGACCGCCTGGAACAGGCTGAGATCGGCATAGCTGGCGTGCGCGCCGACCAGCCAGTCCGGTCCTTTCGGGTTGGCCGCCGCCACGCGCTCGAAATAGCCCAGGAACTTGCCGATGCGCTCGTGGCGGAATTCTTTAGCACGCCGTCGCGCCTCCGGCTTCTGGTCTTCATAATAGAGGCCGCCGCCGACAGGATGGTGGACGTCGTGCGCTTCTGTCACCAGATCGGCGATGGTCAGCTGCAACTGGTGGATGAACAGCCGGCGATCCTCATCCGGTGGCGCCAGGTCCAGCCTTTCCCCAAGATAGAGCAGGATGTTCGCGGTCTGCGCGACGATACGGTCGCCGTGCTTGAGGAAGGGCGGGGCAAAGGGCGGGTCGGCGCGATCGCCGTCTTCCAGGATCGCCATCATCGTCTTCATGCCCTGGGGCAAGCGCGCAATGTCGGCATAGTCCGCGCCGGCATCCTCCAGCGCCAGGCGCACGAATTCGCCGCGGCCCTGAATCTCCGGCCAATAATAGAGTTCGTATCGCATCGGCGCCTCCTTCAGGGTGATAACGCGCGTGCGCTATAATTGGGCGCGTTTTCGATTCGGAACGGGAAAAGAAATCCGCCGATGAGCAATTCCCAGGACCGCTACGAGGCGATCGTCGCCGCGCTGATCGCCGAGCCGGGCGTGACACGGTCGAGGAAGCGCGGCTTTGCCGAAGGCGCGCTTATGGTCAACGACAGACTGTTCTGCTCGCTGATGCGCAGCCGCGATGGGCTGATCATGAAGCTGCCCGCACACCGGGTTTCCTGGCTGGCCGATGCAGGAGACGGCGAGCGGCTCGATTTCGGCAAGGGCGTGATGAAGGAATGGATCTCCGTCCGCCCCGATTCGGCCGTCGACTGGCTCGACCTCGCGCGCGAGGCGATGGCCTTCGTCGGGCGCGCGGGCTAGATCGTGCGCCGCACCCCATCGGGCTGAGCCCGATGGGGTGCGGCTGATTCTGTTTACTCCGCTTTCGACGACATCGCCGTCACTACCTGCGGTCGGCATATCTTCGGATTAGCGAGAAGCTCGGCGGGCGACAATTCCGCGCGCTTGGTGGCGTCGGGCTTGGGCTGGCCGGCCAAGATCCGGATCGATCCCATCATGCCGTTGTCCTCGTGGAACAGGACATGGCAGTGGTACGGGAAGGTTCCCGCGATATCCGGCGTGAAGACCAGCTTCACCTTCACCTCGCCCGGCTTGCCCGGTGTGCCGTCCTTGTTGATCTGGGCGATCGGTACGTGGATGTCATCCAGCAGGGGCTGGCCGGCGGTCGAATCCGTTCCAGGTTTCACCTCGCGGAAATGGATCTGATGGATATGGAAGGCGTGTGCCTCCACCGTGTAGTTCTGGATCGTCCATTCCTCGACGCGCGACTGGGCGCCGTTCAGGTTTACGGTGATGTTCGGCGGGCCCTCCATGTCGAACGGCGTGATCTTGACGTTGGACGCCGTTACGCCCGGCCCGGCGATCTGCGTGATGTAGAAGTCGGTTTGAGATGCCGACCCGCCCGGCTGGGTGAAGGAGTGCGGATATTCCAGGAAGGCGAAGGTACGCTTTGCTTCCGGCGCGGCGTTATAGGCAGGGTTCAGCCACGCGGTTGAGCCTTCGGTCCAGTTGACGGCCTGCTGGCTTTTCTTGGGCAATATGCCGGTGAAACGCAAGATCGTGCGGCGCGGGGTCAGCGTGCTGGCACATCCCGCGTCGAAGGCGCCACTCTTCAGATAGATTTGGACGTTCTTGGCAGGACCCGTGAGGATGAACTCGACACGCCCGCCCGGCGGGACCTTCAGCCGGTCCGTCTCGGCATAAGGCTGGACACGGCGCCCATCGTTCAGGCCGGTCAGCGGCACCCCATCAAGACCGACCACCCGCATCGGCAGATAGGTTTCGGTGCCGTTCGCTGTCCGCCGCACCAGCTGGGGCAGGATGTACGTGTCCGCAGCCGCGTTCAGCAGACGGATAAGACGCGTCTCGCCGGAGAACATCGGCACGGCAGCGACCGCCGAATCCGGCGGATTGCCCTCCTGGACGAAATGACGATTGACCGTCAGCTCGGAATACAGATTGGCTTTCTGGCCCGGGACGCAGGCGACCTCGTCTTTCTGGTCGATATGCGGATCGGTGTTGACGGCATTCGGGTTGGTCGTGCGGTTGCGCGGCGTGCGGACGCCGACGACGATCGGCTCGTTGATGCCGACATCGGCCAGTCCCGCAGCGACGTCGGTGGCTACCGGAGCCTGGTTCGGCGCGATATCGCGTACGATGATCACCTGATCGCGGACGCCGGCCTGCGCGCGCTTGGTGTCTTGCGCGTCTTCGATGACGATGGCGCCGGACAGGCCCATCTGGGCCGTCGTATCGGTCTCGCCGTGATAGTGCGGATGGTACCAGTAGAGTCCCGGCGGATGATCGGCGGGAATCTTATAGGTATAGGTCCAGTTGCTGTATCCCTTGCCGGCCTTGGCCAGCGCGGGGGTGACGAGCTGCGTCCGGATTACCTCGTCCGAATGCAGGGCCGGGGACACTTCCAGGCCATGCGTATGGACGTTGGTGATGCCGGTTATCGGCATAACGGTGTTCGGTACGATCGGATATGTGTCCGGCGTCGCTTGCACCTCGTCGCCGGCCATCCGCATTTCGGCCATTGCTGCTGGAGCAGCACCGCCGTTGCTCGGACAGGTGCCGCCGAAATAGGTTTCGATATAGCAGGTGTCCGAAATCTCGTTCCGGACGTGAAGGGTGATCGTGTCGCCGGGGCGGGCATGGATCACGGGTGCTTCGGCGATGCCGTTATAGACGAAGCACAGCCGGTACTGGTCCTGCTTGACCGTCAGGTCGATGGTCGTTTCCTTGCCGGTCCGAACCGCGTCCGGTGGCGCGCGGAACGCGTTCGATGCGATCCCGCAGGGATGGGCAATGGTCGATTCCTGCGCGAAAACAGGCAGCGACGTGAAGATGCCGCCGGTAAGCGCCAGCAACGCGAACAGGCTCCATAAACTCTTCATGACCAGGCCCCAGTCTATATTTCGTTATTTCAACGAAATCTTAGCCGGGACCAGTGTCGACAACAACAACGGAATCGAAAAAATAAGACTTAATCGCCTGTGAACACTGGGACTTTATGTAATTCCTGCAGAAACCGCCTTAATGGCCGTGATGACGATGCAGGATCACGTTCGCCAGGTCGGTCTCATAGGCGAGCCCCGCCGGGGTCAGCGTCGCACCCTGCGGGAAATGCGAGACGATCAGGCCTTTGCGCTCCAGCGCGACCCACGCCGCCAGATTGCCAAGCCCCGTCGCGTCGCGGCTGGCCACGACCGCGTCGCCCAGATGGAAGTGATCGCCGTGCGGCGCCGGGATGCCGGCGACCGTGACCGCGCCATCCTCGCCCTTGTTGACGACGTGATCGTCGATAACCGCCAGCGCCTGGAGCAGGGTCAGCGTCTTCAGCTGTAGCGGGTTGAGGTTCAGCGGATTGCGTTTCGGCGGCATGGTTTCGACCGTTTTGTTGATTGGGCTGTCAAGGATAGCTTGTAGGGGGCTTATGCATAATCCACCCCCACCAGGTAAAGCCCGTCGGGCGGGGCGGTGGGGCCGGCGGCGCTGCGGTCGCGGGCGGCGAGCGCGTCTGCGACGCGGTTGGAACTCCATTTGCCCCGGCCGACCAGGATCAGCGTGCCGACGATGTTGCGGACCTGATGGTGCAGGAAGGACCGGGCCTCGACCGCGAAATCCAGGCGCGGGCCGTCAACCAGGATATCCAACCGATCGATCGTCCGAACCGGCGATCTGGCCTGGCATTCCGTGGCGCGAAAGCTGGTGAAGTCGTGCTTGCCGAGCAGATGAGCGGCCCCCGCGCGCATCGCGTCGATATCCAGCTCATACGGCACATGCCAGGCGCGGCCGATATCCAGGGCGGCGCGAGCCGGCCGGTTCAGCACGCGATAGAGATAGCGGCGATGGCGCGCCGACATGCGGGCATGGAAATGCGGGTCGGCTTCCTCGGCCGACAGGACGGCGACCGGCTTCGGCCGCAGATGCGCGTTCAGCGCCTCGCGGACGGTGCGGCCGTCGGTCTGCTTTTCCAGGTCGAAATGCGCAACCTGGCCCAGGGCATGAACGCCGGCATCGGTGCGGCCCGCGGTATGCAGGCGCGGCGTCTCGCCCGAGAACTTCTGGATGGCGCGCTCGATGTCTTCCTGGACCGACGGCCCATGCGGCTGCCGTTGCCAGCCCATGAAGGGCCGGCCGTCATACTCGATGGTCAGCTTCCAGCGCGTCGTCATGCACTGAGCGATATGCCCTGAGGGAGGGCGAAGCCGCGCAGGAACGACGCGCCATCCTGTGCGGCTTTTCCGGGGCGTTGTAGCAATGTCAGCTTTAGCGCGCCGGTCCCGCAAGCCGCGATAGGGCTGCCGTCCTCCGCGGTGCCGATCACGGTGCCGGGCTTGCCGGATGCGGCCGTCGGCGTCGCCTCCAGCAGTTTGATGCGCTCACCGTTCACGTCAAAGCTGGTGCCGGGCCAGGGGTTCAGCGCCCTTACCTGGCGGTCGATCTCGGCGGCCGTACGGTTCCAGTCGATGGTCCCGTCCGCGCGGTCCAGCTTGGCCGCATAGGTCATACCCTCTTCGGACTGAGGGATGTCGGGCAGCTCGCCCTTTTCCAGTTTCGCGATTGCCTCGACCACCAGCCTGGCACCCATGTCGGCCAGTTCCTCGGTCAGACTCGCGGTCGTGGTCCACCGGCCGATCGGCACGGTGCCTTTCAGCAGCATGGGGCCGGTGTCGAGCCCGACATCCATGCGCATGATGGTAACCCCGGTCTCGGCGTCCCCGGCCAGGATGGCGCGCTGGATCGGCGCCGCGCCGCGCCAGCGCGGCAGCAGGGAGGCATGGATATTGAGGCAGCCCAGCCGGGGCGCATCCAGGATCGCCTTGGGCAGGATCAGGCCGTAGGCCGCGACCACCGCCAGGTCGAGCTTCAGCGCGGCGAAGGCGGCATGCTCGTCCGGCGATTTCAGGCGTTCCGGGGTGCGCACCTCGATGCCACGGGATTCGGCGACCGTCTGGACCGCGGATTTGACGAGTTTGTGCCCACGACCCGCCGGCCGGGGCGGCTGGCTGTAGACAGCGGCGATCTCATGCTCCGCTGCGATCAGCGCCTCCAGCGCGCGCGCCGCAAAGGGCGGCGTTCCCATGAAGGCGATGCGCATGGTTCGTCCTGCTCAGAGAGTTCCGGCGCGTTTGGCCTTCTGCAGCTTGCGCAGGATGATGTTACGCTTGACCAGCGACAGATGGTCGACGAACAGGACGCCGTCCAGGTGTTCGATCTCGTGCGCGATGCAGGTCGCCAGCATGCCCTCGGCCTTCAGCGTCTTCTGATCGCCGTTCTCGTCCTGGTACCTGACCGTGATCGTGTCGGCGCGTTCGACGTCGGCATAGAAATCGGGAACCGACAGGCAGCCCTCGTTGGTCACGCGCATGTCTTCCGACGCGTCGACGATCTCGGGATTGACCATCCGATAGGGGTGCGGCGGCGTGCCCTCCTCGGCGACGTCCACCACGATCACGCGTACCGGCCTGCCGACCTGCGGCGCGGCCAGCCCGATGCCCGGCGCGGCGTACATCGTCTCCAGCATGTCGTCCATCAGGCGGCGGGTCGCGTCGTCCACGACCGGCACCGGCTGCGAGGTCAGTTTCAGCCGCGGGTCAGGCGCGACCAGGATATCCATCTTGCTCATTGGTCCGTTTCCATCTCGTCCGGCCCGTCCTTTTCCGGGGCCGTCAGTAATTCCGGTGCGCTCAGCTGCCGCGCCGCGATGTCGATCATTGGCAGGTCCGGCAGCTCGGCCGCCGCATGCACGGCCTTCATCTCCTTGATCCGGCGTGCGCTGGGCAGCACCTGCCGCTCCATCGACCCGACAGCCTCGTTATAGCTGCCGATCGCTGTCGAAAGGCCGCGCCCGACCTTCTGGAAGTGCTCGCCGAACTTCGACAGCCTCTTATACAGTTCGGCCGCCTGTTCGGAAATTTCCCGGGCGTTGTCGGCCATCGCTTCCTGCCGCCAGCCGAATTCCACGGCGCGCAGCAGGGCGATCAAGGTCGTCGGGGTCGCGGGCACAACATGGTTCTGGATGCCCGCCTCGACAAGGCCGGGGTCGACGCGGAGCGCCGCGCTGAAGAACCCTTCGTCGGGCAGGAACATCACCACCAGGTCGGGGCTCGGCTTGAACTGTTCCCAATAGGATTTGCGACCAAGCTCCGACATATGATTGCGCACCGCGCGGGCGTGGCGCGCCAGGGCTTCGGGGCGCAGCGGATCGTCCTCGCCCCCGTCGCCGGCGGCCTCGAAATAATGGTCGAACGGCACCTTGGAATCGATCACCAGTGTCCGCCCGCCGGGCAGGCGCACGATCACGTCCGGACGCTGCCGTCCGTCTTCCGCAGCGAAGCTCGCCTGCTCGACGAAATCGACATGCGCCTGCATGCCGGCCATCTCGATCACGCGCCGCAGCTGCAGCTCGCCCCAGCGGCCGCGTACCCCAGGGTTGCGCATTGCGGTGACCAACTTCTGCGTTTCGCTGCCCAGGCGCAGATGGGTCTTGGCCATCTCTTCAACCTGCTGGCTCAGCCTGCCATAGGCGCCGGCGCGCGCCTTCTCCATCTCGGCGATTTGCAGGTCGACCTTGGCCAGCGATTCCTTTACCGGCTGCAGCATCTGGCCGATATCGCCCTTGGCGGAGGCCTGGAAGCCTTCGAACTGCGTCTTGGCGAGGTCCAGGAACTGACGGTTGTTCTGGCCCAGCGCCTCGGTCGAGAGCCGACGAAACTCGGCCGCCAGCCGGTCGGCCGTGGCCGTGCGCTCAAGATCGATCGCAGCCTTGGCGGCTTCCGCGGCGCGCGCGCCGCTTCCACGGGTGGCGAACCAGACGATTCCAGCACCGAGAATGAGGCCTGCCGCGAAAGTCAGGACCAGCGACAGCGCATCCATCTGTTATTCGCGCAGGATCATTGTGCCGGCGCCGCCGGCGGTGAAGATTTCGAGCAGCAGGGCGTGCGGCACGCGGCCGTCGAGGATGACGGCGGCGTCGACGCCCTGGTCGATCGCCTCAAGGCAGGTCTCGATCTTGGGGATCATGCCGCCGGACGCCGTGCCGTCGGCGATCAGCCGCCGCGCCTCGGTGGCGGTCAGGCTCGGGATCAAGTGCTTGTCCTTGTCCAGCACGCCGGCAACATCGGTCAGCAGCAGCAGGCGCGTCGCGCCGATGGCGCCGGCGATGGCGCCGGCCGCCGTGTCGGCGTTGATGTTATAGGTCTCGCCATGCTTGCCGACGCCGATCGGGGCGACGACAGGGATGACGTCGGAATCCTCGAAGCCTTCCAGGATCTCGGAATTGATCTGCTGCGGCTCGCCGACGAAGCCCAGATCCAGGATCTTCTCGATATTGGAATCGGGGTCGCGCGTCGTGCGCCGCAGGCGGCGCGCGACGATCAGCTTGCCGTCCTTGCCCGACAGGCCGATGGCGATGCCGCCGGCGTCGCCGATGGCGCTGACGATCTGCTTGTTGATCGAGCCGGACAGGACCATCTCGACCACCTCGACCGTCGCCGCGTCGGTGACGCGCAGGCCGTCGATGAAGGTGCTCTGGATCTTCAGCCGCTCCAGCATCTGCCCGATCTGCGGGCCGCCGCCATGGACGACGATCGGGTTGATGCCGACCTGCTTCAGCAGCACGACATCGGCCGCGAACTGCTTGGCCGCGGTGGTGTCGCCCATCGCGTGGCCGCCATATTTGATCACGAAGGTCGAACCGGCATGGCGGCGCATGAACGGCAGGGCCTCGGCCAGAGTCTCGGCCTTGGCCAGGAATTGGTCGCGCGTCAGTTCGTCCATGGACGGTGTTCCTTGATGGGCAGGTTGCTGCTTCTAACGTCTGCGGACCGAAGCCTCAAGCAACTCGCCGCCAGATTGCGTAGCCACCCTTATTGCTGGGCGACCAGTACCAGGATCAGTTCGCGCAGTTCGGGGATGCCCGTCCCTTTTTCGGAACTGGTCAGCAGCACGTTCGTGCGGGCGGCCGGATGCTTGAGCAAGGCCGCCTCCGTGGCAACCCGCATCTTCTCGGCGGCGGCCGCGCCGATCTTGTCGATCTTGGTCAGGATCACCTGATACGGCACGGCCGAGCGGTCCAGCATCGTCATGATCTCATGGTCGTTCGCCTTCACCCCGTGCCGGCTGTCGATCAGCAGCAGCACGTGGCGCAAGTTGACCCGGCCCCTGAGATAGAGGCGGATCAGGTCGGTCCAGCCGGCGACGGTGTCCTTCGGCGCCTCGGCATAACCATAACCCGGCAGGTCGACCACCATCATCCAGTCATCGACCGCGAAGAAATTGACCTGCTGGGTTCGCCCCGGCGTGTTCGATACGCGGGCCAGCGCCCGGCGGCCGGCGACGGCGTTGATCAGGCTGGACTTGCCGACATTGGAGCGGCCCGCGAACGCGATCTCCGGCACGGTCGGGTGCGGCAGGCCTTTAAGGTCGGCCGCCCCGGTGACGAACGTCCACTCGTCGCCGAGGCGCGGGCCGGCGACTTCGGGCATCGATCAGGCGCTCCCGGCCGCGGCGGCCTTGCGCTTGTCCGACCGGCGGCGGATCAGCGACATCTGGCCGATCGTCAGCACGGCATTCCACGAATAATAGATTGTGAGGCCGGCGGGGAACTGCGCGAACAGGAACATGAAGATCAGCGGCATCATCGCCATGACCCGCGCCTGCGTCGGGTCGGTCGAGGGCGCCATCGGTGTCATCTTCTGCTGCAGATACATGGTCAGGCCATAGATCAGCGGCCAGACGCCGAGCATCAGGAAGTGCGGCGGCGTCCACGGGATCAGCCCGAACAGGTTGAAGACCGTGGTCGGGTCCGGCGCCGACAGGTCGTGGATCCAGCCGAAGAACGGCGCCTGCCGCATCTCGATGGTCGTGGAAAGCACGCGGTAGAGCGCATAGAAGATCGGCAGCTGGATCAGGATCGGCAGGCAGCCCGATGCCGGGTTGATCTTCTCTTTCTTGAACAGCTCCATCTGCGCGGTCGCCATCTTCTCGCGATCGTCGCCGAACTTCTCCTTCAGCGCCGCGATCTTGGGCTGGACGTCGCGCATCCGCGCCATCTGATGGAACGACCGGTCCTGCAGCGGGAACAGGAAGATCTTCAGCACGACGTTGAAGATCAGGATGGCGATGCCGAAATTGCCGACTTCCAGGGCGATGTAGTGGATGCCCAGGAAGAAGGGCTTTGCCAGGATATAGAGCCAGCCGAAATCGATCGTCTTCTCCAGGTTGGGAATGCCTGCGTCCTGATAGCGCTCGAGGATTCCCTGTTCCTTGGCGCCTGCGACCAGGGACGACACGACTTCCGAGGTCGCGCCGGGCGCAACCTGGACGTCTGCCGCGCGGTAGCCGGCGGTATATTCGCCTTCCTTGCCGTGCAGCGTCAGAGCCGCCGGCTGCGTCTTGTTCGGGACGGCGGCGACAAGCCAGTACTTGTCGTTCATGCCGACCCAGCCGCCCGTCGCCTGGTTGTCGATCTCGCCCTTCTCGACCAGTTTCTTATAGGTGATCTCGTCCAGGCCGTTGCCGTAATAGCCCGCGAGCGTCGGCGACGCGCCGCCCCCGGCGGAGGTGTCGGTCGGCGCGTTGGTACGGACGATCGTGCCGTAGGGATGCAGCGTAACCGGTGCTGAACCGTTGTTCGCGACAGTCTGCTTGATCGTGAACAGATAATCGTTGTCGACCGAGATGGTGCGGGTGAAGACCAGGCCCGCGCCGTTGTCCCAGGTCATCGTGATCGGCGTGGCCGGCGTCAGCGTCTGCGCGGCGCTCTGGGTCCACACGGTCTGCGCCGTCGGAACGGCGGTACCGCTATCAGCGGTGAAGCCGAACTCGACGAAATACGGGTCGGCCGAACCGGCCGGCGACAGCAGCGTGACCAGTTTCTGCTTCTCGATCGTCTCGTAATAATTGGCCAGCACCAGGTCGTCGATGCGGCCGCCGGCCAGCGACACGGTGCCGTGCAGCTTGGGCGTCTCGATCTTGATCCGCGGCGCCTCGGCCAGCACTTCGGTCCGCTGGGCCTGGGCCGCCGGGCTGTTGGCGATGGCCGGCGCGGCGGGAGCCGTCGGGGCGGGCGGCGGCGGGTTCGCGACATGGTGGCGGCCGAACGTAAACTCGTAGCCAAAGATCAGCACGGCCGAGAGCGCGATCGCCAAAAAGAGGTTGCGTTGATCTTCCTGCATGGGTCTTCCAGATTTCAGGCGGTCTTGGCCGGCGTCTTAGCCGCGCGGCGCGTTATGGGTGTGCGCGCATGACGGCGCATGCCGGTGCGAAGGCGCCGGCACCGGGTCATAGCCGCTGCCGCCCCACGGATGGCAGCGCGCCAAGCGTCCCATGCCCAGTACGACGCCGCGCAGCAGGCCGTGGGTCACGATCGCCTCCTGCATATAGCGCGAACAGCTCGGTTCGAAACGGCAGGCCGCGCCGAACCAGGGCGAGATCGCCAGCTGATAAAGCTTGATGAGCCGGATCAGCCCCTGTCCGACCAGCCGTGTCATTGTGCGATGCCCAGTTTGCGAAGCGCCAATCTCAGGTCGGTCTTCAAATCGGCATAGGGACGGGTGATCGTGCCTTGGCGGGCAACCAGCACAAGATCGGCCGGCCGTGCGGCAAGACCGTCGAATACTTCGGCAACAGCTGCGCGCAAACGGCGCCGCGCGCGGTTGCGGATAACGGCGTTGCCGACCTTCTTCGTGGCGGTAAAGCCGACACGCACTTGGTTCGTGCCGACTTTTTGTTCATCGGATGTGGTTTGACGGGCCTGCAAAACCAGGCCGGGGGTCGTATATCGGCGGTTGGTGCCGGCGACGGCGAGGTATTCGCTGCGCTTCTTGAGATGGTCGAGAGCAGCGGGCAAGTCGTCCCTCCCTAAGCGGAGAGGCGCTTGCGGCCCCTCGCGCGGCGGCGAGCCAATATCTGGCGGCCGTTTTTCGTCGCCATGCGAGCGCGGAAGCCATGCCGGCGTGCCCGCACCAGCTTGCTTGGCTGGAATGTGCGCTTCACAATTACACCTGTCGTCCCTGAAAGGAGGCGGCTTCATATCGTTGCGACCCGTGCGCGTCAAGCCTGCGCCGGGCTTCCGGCAATCATTTGCCAGAGAATTGGGGCTTCCGGGCCGCATGCGCAACAGCCCAAGCAATGTGTTGTGACATTGCCGGGACCGGGGCATAGAATTGCCGTGGCCGGGTGCGCCGATTTTCGCGAATTTCGAAAAGCGTACCACCGTGCGTCGAACGGGAGGACGTGCGGATGGCCGCCATTTATAATGGAGTCGCGATTGACCACCGCCTATATCAACCGGATCGCCACGGCGGTGCCTGACAACGATGTCCATCAGGTGTTCGTGCGCTTCGCGCGGACCTTGCTCGACGATCGCCGGCGGAAGCTGTTCGACCGGATGGCAGATCGCGCCCAGATCACCCATCGCTGGTCGTCGCTTGCGCCCGCCGACGAGCCGGAGGGGCCGTCGATCGATGCCGCCGGCCTGTATGCGCGCGGCAACTTCCCCTCGACCGCGCAGCGGATGAAGCTCTATGACCGTGCCGCCCCGGCGCTGGCGGCCAAGACGGTCGAGCGGCTGGGCCTGGACAAGGCGGAGCTGTCGCGGATCACCCACGTGATCGTCACAACCTGCACCGGTCTGTCGGCGCCCGGCCTCGATCTGGAGCTGGTCGAACGCTGCGGCCTGAATCCATCGGTCGAGCGCGCCGTCATCGGCTTCATGGGCTGCTATGCCGGCATCAACGCGCTCAAGATGGCGCGCCACATCGTGCGGTCCGAGCCGGAGGCGCGGGTACTCACCCTGTCGCTCGAGCTTTGTACGCTGCATCTTCAGGAGACCGACGACCTGGAGCAGGTTCTGTCATTCCTGGTTTTCGGCGACGGCGCCGCCGCCACGCTGGTGACGGCCGACCCAACCGGGATCGCGCTCGACCGGTTCCGCGCGGTGCTGGTTCCGGAAACTCAGGGCCTCATCACCTGGAATATCGGTGAGGTCGGCTTCGACATGTTTCTGTCGGGCCAGGTGCCTGGGGCCATCGCTGGCGGTCTGAGACCCCTGACCGACGAAATCCTTGCCGGGCGGAGGCCTGAAGAGATCGATTTGTGGGCTATCCATCCCGGCGGGCGCTCGGTCCTCGACGCCGTCGAGGGAGCATTGGAATTGGATTCGACAGCGCTTTCCGCCTCACGCAAGGTTCTCGACAATAACGGCAACATGTCTTCTGCCACCGTGATGTTCGTCCTCAAGGAACTGCTGGAAAACGGCAAGGCCGGCGGCAAGGGCTGCGCGATGGCGTTCGGCCCGGGGCTCACCGCCGAAACCATGCTCTTCAGGAAGGCATCCTAAAGGCCTCCGCGATGGACGAGCTCGATTTCTCCCGGCGCGCGACCACGCCGGAGCTGATGGATACGGAGGTCACGGGCTTCGAAGAGTTCCGCGACTGCCTGGTCGATCTGGAGAAGGTCAATTTCTGGACGCTGACCTATCGGCCGATGATGGCCTTCCTCGACCGCTTGGTGGCTGACGGGCTGGTGCCGAAGAACCGGCCGCTGGTCATCCTCGACGCCGGCAGCGGCTATGGCGGCATGCTGCGCAAGATCGACGAATGGGCCGCCAGGCGCGGCATCGCGGTCGATCTCACCGGGATCGACCTCAACCCCTGGGCGGCGGCGGCCGCTGAGACGGTGACCCCGCCGGGGCGGCCGATCCGCTGGGTCACCTCCGACATGTTCGATTATCGCCCGGCCGGCGGGATCGACCTTATCGTCAGCTCGCAATTCACACATCACCTGGACGACGCGCTGCTCGTGCGTTTCCTGAAATGGATGGAGGACACTGCGCGCGTCGGCTGGTTCGTCAGCGACCTGCACCGGCATTGGCTGCCCTATCATTTCTTCCGCGTCTGGTCGCGACTCATGGGCTGGCACCGCTTCGTGCGCCATGACGGGCCGGTTTCGATCACCAGATCCTTCGTGAAGGCCGAATGGCGGCGATTGCTGGCAGAGGCCGGCATCCCGGAGGGCGCGGCCAGAGTCGAATGGTGGGTGCCCTTCCGCCTGTGCGTCGCGCGGACGCGGCGGCAGTGACTGGAATCCACGATGCGCTGATCGTCGGCGGCGGCCTTGCCGGGGGCGCGCTGGCGATCCGGCTGGCGGAGGCAGGCCGGAAGGTCGTGCTGCTGGAGCGCGAGACCGGTCCGCACGACAAGGTCTGCGGTGAGTTCCTCAGCCGCGAGGCTGTCCTTTATCTGAATGCCTTGGGCATCGATCCGTTGCCGCTCGGCGCACAAGAGATCGATACGGTCAGGCTCGCCTCGGGCGCGCGCGTCGCCGGCATCCGCCTGCCGTTTCCGGCACTCAGCCTGTCGCGCCGGACGCTGGACGAAGCGCTTCTCCGCCGGGCAGGCGATCTGGGCGCCGATATCCGCATGGGCGCACGCGTGCAATCCCTGGACCCCTGCGCCGCCGGATGGCAGGCGCGGACGGCCGACGGCGCGGAACATGTTGCGGCAGCGGCCTTCCTCGCCACGGGCAAGCACGATGTGCGCGGTTGGCCCAGGCCCGAGGGGACGCAGCCGGACCTGATCGGTTTCAAACAATATTGGCGGCTGACGCCCGGGGAGGCGGCGGACCTGTCCGGGCGGGTCGAGTTGATCCTGTTTCCCGGCGGCTATGCCGGGCTGGAACCGGTCGAGGGCGGTCGCGCCAATCTTTGCCTCGTCGTTCGCCGCAGGCGCTTCGCGGCCCTTGGACAGCAATGGCAGGCCCTGCTCGACGCGATCCGCGCCGACAGTCCGCTGCTCGACCGGCGCCTCAAGGGCGCTGAACCGTGCATGCACCGTCCGCTGGCGATCGCGTCGATCCCATACGGTTATGTCCGCGGCAACAGCGACGGGCTCTGGCGGCTGGGCGACCAGGCGGCGGTCATTCCATCCTTCGCCGGCGACGGCATGTCGATCGCGCTCCATAGCGGCAACGTCGCCGCTGCGTGTTTTCTGGGCGGCGGCACGGCGGCGGATTATCAGCGCCGGCTGGCGGCCGATGTCGGCATGGCGGTGCGCTTTGCGACATTGCTGTCGGCAATGTCGGTTCATCCGATGGGGCGCGGTTTCATTGCCGTCGCCGCCGGGGCACTGCCCGGTGCGATGCGGCTGGTGGCCGCCGCCACGCGCGTTCCGCCGTCGGCGCTCAGACGTGCTGGGCTTGTGCCGGCGTGACGGTTAGATTTTAAACAATCAGCCTACTTCAGGCTCACGGGTTTCTGATGGCGCCAATTTCTTGCGGGAAAGCTTAATCGATGTCCCACCCGGATGCCGCGGCCGTCGAGCCGGTCGAGCGCGCAGCTCATTCCGATCATGCGTCGGGCCCTGGGGCGGACCACGGGACCGGGAAGAAATGGTTTATCCCGGCCGTTACCGCCCTGGGCATCGTCTATGGCGATATCGGCACGTCGCCGATGTACGCGCTGCAGGTGGCGCTGGGTTCGACCGGTCACGCGTCGCCGACACCGACCGACGTCCTGGGCATCGTCAGCCTGATCTTCTGGGCCATCGTCCTCATCATCGCCTTCAAATATGTGACCGTGGTGATGCGGGCCGACAATGAGGGCGAAGGCGGCACGCTGACGCTTCTGTCGCTGGTGCTGCCGGCGCAACGGTTGCGAAAGCCGGGTTTCCCCATTCTGTTGGTGCTGGCGATCGTGGGCGCGTCGTTCGTCTATGGCGACGGCGTCATAACGCCCGCAATGTCGGTGCTGTCCGCGATGGAGGGTCTCAAAGTGGCCGCGCCGACCCTGTCGTCCGCGGTCTTGCCGCTGACCTTAATCGTCCTGGTTGGCCTGTTTTCGATCCAGTTCCGCGGGACCGGGAAAATCGGCGGCCTGTTCGGCCCTGTCATGATTCTCTGGTTCGGCACCATCGGAACGCTCGGCTTCATCGAAATCATGCGAACCCCGGCCGTGCTGGCGGCAGTCGATCCGCGCTATGCCATTCACCTCCTGACCCACGGCGGCAAGAACGTGCTGGCCATCGTCGGCGCCGCCTTTCTGGCGCTGACCGGCGGCGAGGCGCTTTACGCCGATATGGGGCATGTCGGCGCACCGGCGATCCGCAGGGCCTGGTTCGCCGTTGTCATGCCGGCGCTGCTCCTGTCCTATTTCGGACAGGGCGCCCTGATCCTCGCAGAGCCAGAGAAGGCGTCCAATCCGTTCTTCGAGCTGGCGCCCAGCTGGGGGGCCATCCCGCTGGTCGTCCTGGCCGCCATGGCGTCGATCATTGCCAGCCAGGCGATGATCACCGGCGCCTTCTCGCTGACCCGGCAGGCGATGCAGATGCGCCTGATGCCCCGCATGCAGATCCGATCGACGTCGGGCCGGCATCAGGGGCAAATCTATATCGGTGCGGTCAACTGGTTGATGATGGCGGCGTCGATCTCGGTCGTGCTCGGCTTCAGGACATCCAACAACCTAGCCGCCGCGTACGGCATCGCTGTGTCGGGAACGATGCTGGTCACCAGCATCCTGCTCTACAACGTCGTGCGCAAAAGGTGGCACTGGCCGATGCTCGCCGCGGGCCTGCTGTGCGGCGTGCTCACGATCATCGACGGAACCTTCCTCCATGCCAACGCAACCAAGATCGTCGAGGGCGGCTGGCTGCCCCTGGCGATCGGCACCCTGCTGGCCTTCCTCATGATGGTCTGGCGCAGCGGCGCCATCGAGGTTCAGCGCCGGCTCGAAGAAATGACCGTGCCGTTCAGCGAGTTCCTGGCCTCGCTGAACGAAGAGGTCGTCGCGCGGATCCCCGGCACTGCCGTGGTGTTTACCCGGGCCGAACACCACACCAGCCCGATCCTGGTGCAGCAGGTGCGGCACAACCAGGTGCTCCACCAGAATATCATCCTGATGACCATCGAGCCGGTCGGCCGGCCGATCGTCCATGCGCGTGAACGGTTCGAGATCACCGAACTGGGTCACGGTTTTCACCGCGTGATCGTCAAGATCGGCTTCCTGCAAACGCCGGACCTGCCCGCTTATGTCAAAGGGCTCGTCCGGCTGGGGCTGAAATGCGCCAAGGACGAAATCCACTATCTGGTGGCCTATGAACATGTTGTGCGCAAGCCGCGCCACTCGCACTTCCCGCTCTTTCTCTGGCATATTTTCAGCCTGATGACGAAAATCGGCGTAAGATTAACCGATTTCTTGAATGTTCCTGAAGACGACGTGTTCGAGGTTGGTATAAAAGTGCAAATCTAGAGCGCGGACCGTTAACAGCGGCTCGAGTATTTGTGAATTTTATATGACATATCCGGTTTCACTTGATGCGGGATTGAAGCTGTGAATCGTCCCCGATACCTTCACCTCATGGGCAGCAGCTCCGAACCGGCTGAAACGGCTAAGTACAAGGCCACGCTCATGGCCTATGGCGAGGGTGGTGAGAATATCTTCGAGTTCGAAGGGCCGCCGCAGTTGATGGATCAGCCCGCCGACGAGGTGCTTGAGGCCTTCATCAACTACGTCAACACGCAGGGCATGACCGACACGCCGTTCCGCTATGAGCTGAACGGCGCCCTCAAGCATGGCCAGATCCTGACCGCCATGGGGACGTTGTTGCTGAAAAACAGGTCCTTTCCGTTCGTCGCGATGATCGCTCCGGCGGGCATCAAATAGATAGAAATAAAAAATTTTATTAACCCGAATTCCCCGCGGGAACCGCTGAAACTGCCAATCGCATGCCATACAAATGTGATAATTCCTTGTAAATCGCTGAATACGTAAAAATAGTGCGAAAATATTAATTCGTATTCGCATTTTCACGAAAGGCATATTGGCGCGCGCCGATGAAGAATCCTGTTGCGCTCCCGGCCAGGGACGTGTTCAGCTAGAAACCATCTTGGTACACACCCCGATTTGGTTCGTCACCCGGGGTGGAACTAGCCCCCGCGGCCCGTAAGGACCGCGGGGTTTTCTTTGTCTGAAGATCAGTTCGGGCCGGTTGTCTTCATCTCCGAGCTGCTTTCGACATGCGAGCCGTCTCTGTCGGTTTCCTCATGCCGCTCGGTCTTTTGCGCCGTTCGGTCACCATAAGGGTTCGTCGTTACCGTCTTGGGCCTTCTGTCCTTGCTCTGGCCGTCCGGCCCGGCTTTGGTCTCGGTGACGTTTTCGGCCGTGGACTGAGCAGGCGCCGCGTTGGTTGTCGTTCGGGTGGTCTCGTTGGGCGGGGCTGAACAGCTTCCTGAGGTGACCCTCGGCCGCCGGAACCCAGGGTTCGCGAAATTGTTCAGAGCTTTATGCAAGACTCCGTGCGCGGCGTGAGCGCATTCTACCGGCTGGCCGCGCGAATTCGCCTTCGACCGGCGGCCAAAAAACGCTAACATCAAACGCCGTTATCGGGCCGGGCCCTCCACGGCGATCCATCCTCGAACGAGAGAGATTCCGCGATGAATCCTTTGAAGACGCTTCAGGATCGTGGCCAGTCAGTTTGGCTCGACTATGTCAGGCGGGATCTGCTCGAGAAGGGGGGCCTCAAAAGACTGATCGAAGAGGACGGCGTCGTCGGGGTGACCTCGAACCCGGCGATCTTCGAGAAAGCCATCGGCGGCAGTACGGAATACGATGACGCGGTCAAACGCCTGGTGGCCACCGGGGATCTGGACGCCGCCGACCTGTTCGACCGCCTCGCCATCGACGACATCCAGGAAGCGGCCGATATATTGCGCCCGGCCTATGACAGGACCGGGGGGGTTGACGGCTATATCAGCCTTGAGGTTTCGCCCTATCTGGCGATGAACACCGAGGCGTCGATCGCCGAGGCGCGGCGGCTGTGGAAATCGGTCGGCCGGCCCAATCTGATGGTCAAGATCCCGGGAACCGAACCCGGCGTGCCGGCCATCCGCCAGTTGATCTCTGAAGGGCTCAACATCAACGTCACGCTACTGTTCTCGCTCGACGCCTATAAAGCCGTCGCGGACGCCTATCTGTCGGGGCTTGAGGCGCGCGCCGCCGCCGGGCAGCCGATTGCGAATGTCGCCAGTGTCGCCAGCTTCTTCGTCAGCCGCATCGATTCGGCGATCGAAAAGAAGATCGAAAAGCGTAAGGGCGAAGCGGACTATGCCGCGCTGAAACCGCTGGACGGCGCGGTCGCCATCGCCAACGCGAAGCTTGCCTATGTCTGGTACCAGGAGTTGTGCGAAAGCGCGCGCTGGAAGGCGCTCGCGGCAAAGGGCGCGAAGCCCCAGCGGCTGCTCTGGGCCTCGACCGGCACCAAGAACCCGGCCTTCAGCGATGTGCTGTATGTCGAAGAGCTGATCGGCGCGGACACGGTCAACACCATGCCGCCCGCGACGATGGACGCCTTCCGCGACCACGGGAAGGTCGCAGACAAGCTGACCACCGATATCGAGGGTGCGCGCCGGATCCTCGCCGAAACCGACCGGCTGGGGCTCGATCTGGATGCCGTGACCGCGTCATTGGTCGTCGACGGCGTTAAGCTGTTCGCCGACGCGGCGGACAAGCTCTATGCTGCGGTGGAGAGCAAGCGCGAGACCGTGCTGGGCAGCCGGCTCAACCCGATGACCCTTTCGCTTGGCAGCCATAAGGAGGCCGTGGACGCTGCGGTTGCCGACTGGCTCGCGGGCGGCAAGGGGCGGCGGCTATGGGCGCGCGACGCCTCGCTGTGGACCGGCGCCGACGAGGCCAAATGGCTGGCTTGGCTCGACATCGTCGCGGCGCAGCGGGCCGAGGTGCAGGCGCTGAAGGATTTCCAGGCCGATATCAAGGCCGAAGGCTTCACCGATGTACTACTGCTTGGCATGGGCGGCTCCAGCCTCGGGCCGGAGGTGCTGGCCGAGACCTTCGGCAAGCAGGCGGGTTTCCCGACCCTACATGTGCTCGATTCCACCGACCCGGCCCAGATCAAGGCGTTCGAGGAGAGGGTGGATCTCAAGCGCACTTTGTTCATCGTCTCCAGCAAGTCGGGCAGCACGCTGGAGCCGAATATTCTCAAGCAATATTTCTTCGCCCGTGCCCAGGAGGCGGTCGGCGCGGACAAAGCCGGCAGCCGCTTTGTCGCGGTGACCGACCCGGGCTCGAAGATGGAGGCGGTCGCCAAGGCCGATGGCTTCCGTCACATCTTCTACGGCAATGCCCAGATCGGCGGCCGCTATTCGGTGCTGTCGCATTTCGGCACTGTGCCGGGCGCGGCGATGGGGTTGGATATCGATGCCTTCCTGGCCGACACCGAACTGATGGTCCATTCCTGCAGTGGCGGCGTGCCGGCCGACGTGAATCCTGGGATCAAGCTTGGCTGCGCGCTGGGCGTGCTGGGCAATGCAGGCCGCGACAAGGTGACGATCATAGCCTCGCCGGGCATCGCGGATTACGGCGCCTGGGCGGAGCAGCTGATCGCCGAATCCACTGGCAAGATCGGCAAGGGCCTGATCCCCGTCGATTCCGAGCCGCTTGGGGCGCCCGCCGTCTATGGCGCGGACCGCGTATTCGCCTATCTGCGGCTGGACAAGGAACCCAACGCCGCGCAGGACGCGGCGATGGACGCGTTGGAAAAGGCCGGCCAGCCGGTCGTGCGCATCTCGCTGTCGGATCGGCGTTATCTGGGCCAGGAATTCTTCCGGTGGGAGGTTGCGACCGCAACGGCGGGCGCCATCCTGGGCATCAACCCATTCGACCAGCCCGATGTCGAGGCCAGCAAGATCAAGACCCGGGCTCTGACGGACGCCTATGAGAAGGACGGGTCGTTGCCGCCCGAAAGCCCCTTCCTCGAAGATGCCGGGATCAAGTTCTTTGCCGACGACGCCAATGTCGCGGCGCTTAAAGGCGCCACAAGTCTGGACGCGGTCGTGGCTACCCATCTGGCGCGGCTGGGCGCGGGGGATTACTGCGCGCTGCTTGCCTATATCCAGCGCACCCCCGGCCATATCGAAACATTGACCGCGCTTCGGGCAAAGATCCGCGACGCAAAGAAAGTCGCGACCTGCGTCGGTTTCGGGCCTCGCTTCCTGCACTCCACGGGCCAGGCATATAAAGGCGGCCCCAACTCCGGCGTCTTCCTGCAGATCACCTGCGACGACGCCGAGGATCTCGCGGTACCCGGCCAGACCTATACGTTCGGCACGGTGAAGGCGGCGCAGGCGCGGGGCGATTTCGGCGTGCTGGCAGAACGGAAACGCAGGGCGTTGCGCGTCCATCTGGGCGCGGATGTCGATGCGGGGCTGAAGCGGCTGGTCGCAGCCGTGGAGCGCGCGCTCAACGGCTGACGATTTGCGGCTTGCCTTCTTGGGCCGGCGGCCTGAAAACCCCCTCTCGATTTGAGGGGGATCAGGCGCGATGGACAAGAACGCAGCGAAGAAGGCGGCCGCGGCGGCCGCGGCCCAGCTGGTGACCGATCACATGGTGGTCGGGCTGGGCACCGGCTCGACCGCGCAATATCTTGTTTCCATCCTGGGTGAACGGGTCCGTGCCGGGCTCAACATCGTGGCCATCCCGACATCGGAGGCCACGCGCCAGCAGGCGCTGGCAGAGGGCATCACCATCGTCGGGTTCTCCGAGCAACAGCGCATCGACCTCACCATCGATGGCGCCGACGAGATCGCGCAAGGCACGCTGGACCTGATCAAGGGCGGCGGCGGCGCGCTGCTCCGGGAAAAGATCGTGGCGTCGGCCAGCAACCGCATGGTGGTGATCAGCGACGATTCGAAGATGGTCGGCAAGTTGGGCACGACATTCGCCCTGCCTGTGGAGATCGTTCCCTTCGGCTGGGAGGTGACGGTCAGCCGGCTGCGCGACCGTTGCCCCCATGTGCATCTGCGGATGGGTAAGGATGGCGCGCTATTTCTTACCGACGGCGGCCACTATATCGCGGACTGCAAATTCGATGCGATCGACGATCCGGCCGCACTCGAGCGGGACCTGGACACCATCGTCGGCGTGGTCGAAACGGGACTGTTCGTCGGGATTGCGGCGGAGGCGTTCGTGGCCGGCGCCGACGGCGTGCGCAGGCTGACCCGGAGCTGACCGCGCCGGGCCGGCGACTTATCCGAAGCGGCCGGTCACGTAATCCTGGGTTCGCTGCTCTTTAGGGTTCGAGAAGATCTGGTCGGTCTCTCCGAACTCGATGATCTCGCCCAGATACATGAAGGTGGTGAAGTCCGCGGTGCGGACTGCCTGCTGCATGTTGTGAGTGACCAGCACGATGCCGTAATCGTCGGCCAGCTCCAGGATCAGCTCCTCGACGCGCGCGGTAGAGATCGGGTCGAGCGCCGAGCACGGCTCGTCCATCAGGATCACTTCCGGCTTCACGGCAATCGCGCGCGCGATGCACAGGCGCTGCTGCTGGCCGCCCGACAGGCTGGTGCCGCTGCGCTTCAGCTTGTCCTTCACCTCTTCCCAGATCGCCGCCTTGCGCAGCGCCCATTCGATCCGGTTGTCGAGGTCGGGTTTGGACAGCTTCTCATAAAGATTGACGCCGAAGGCGATGTTGTCCCAGATCGTCAGCGGGAACGGCGTCGGCTTCTGGAACACCATGCCGACCTTGGCCCTCAGACGGGTCACGTCGTAGCCCGGTGCCAGAATGTCCTCGCCGTCGACCAGGACCTCGCCGGTCGCGCGCTGGCCGGGATACAGGTCGTAGATGCGGTTCAGAACGCGCAGCAGGGTGGACTTGCCGCAACCCGACGGGCCAATGAAGGCGGTGACGCAGCGATCGGCAACCGACAGGTTGACGTCCTTCAGTGCGTGGAACCCCGTCTGGTAGTAGAAATCCAGTCCTTTGACGGAAATCTTCGGATTGACCGTCGGATCGATCGATAAAGGCAGATGCGGGATCGGCGGCGCACTGTGCAGGCTAAGATTAGGCTCGCTCATGCGTCAGGTCCTTTTCGGGGCGAAACTGCGGGCGATGATGTTCAAGACAAGCACTGAGAAAGTGATCAAAAAAGCGCCGGCCCATGCAAGCTTCTGCCAATCGGCATAAGGCGCGCCAGCGAACTTATATATGACAACGGGCAGCGTTGCCATCGGTTGCGACATATTGGTCGTCGTGCTCGGATTGGAAAGGGCGGTGAACAGCAATGGCGCCGTTTCGCCGCTGACGCGCGCCACCGCCAGCAAGACGCCGGTCAGCATGCCCTGGAACGCGGCGCGATAGCTGACCACCACGATCACCCGCCATTTTGGCGCGCCCAGCGCATAAGCGGCTTCGCGCAGTGCGTCGGGCACCAGCTGCAGCATGTCCTGCGTGGTGCGCACGATGATCGGCAGCGCGATGATCGCCAGCGCGATGGCGCCTGCCCAGGCTGAGAAATGCCCTGCCGGCGCGACGAAGATCTCATAGACAAACAGGCCGACGATGATCGACGGGGCACTGACCAGCATGTCGTTCACGAAGCGGATCACCTCCGCCAGCTTGCTGCCGCGGCCGTATTCGATCAGGAAAGTCCCGGCCAGTATGCCGACAGGCGTCGCGATCGCTATGCCGACGCCGGTGATCAGCAGACTGCCGATGATCGCGTTGGCCAGGCCTCCGGCGCTTCCCGGCGCGGGCGTGTCCAGTGTGAAAAGTGTGTACGACAAGCTGCCGAACCCTTTGACGATCAGGTAGCCCAGAATCCAGATCAGCAGGAACAGTCCGGCGGCCGTGGCAAAATAGGATAGGGCGGCGATGATCCGGTTCACGCGCATGCGTCGCGCGACGACCGGTCTTTGAGAGAAATCGGCGGCGCTCATGTCACCCGTACTTTTTCTCGAGTTGCATCAGCATCACGCGCGCGAAGCCGATGACTGTGAAGGTCAGCGCGAACAGCAGAAAGCCGTTGGCCAGCAGTGCGGCGAGTTGCATGCCGTCGGCCTCGGCGAATTCATTAGCGAGCGACGCCGAGATCGTGGAGCCAGGCGCGAGAAGCGACGTTGCGATGTGATAGGAATTGCCGACCACGAAGGTGACGGCCATTGTCTCGCCCAGTGCGCGGCCCAGCGCCAGCATGAAGGCGCCGATGACGCCGACCCGGCTATAAGGCAGCACGACACTGCGGACCACCTCCCAGGTCGTGGCGCCCAGGCCGTACGCGGATTCGCGCAACTGCGGCGGCACCGTCTCGAACACGTCGCGCATGATCGAGACCATATAGGGCAGGACCATTGCCGACAGGATCACGCCGGCGGTGAACAGGCCGATGCCATAGGGCGGGCCCTGGAACGCCGCGCCGATGCCCGGCACGTTGCCCAGCGTGGAGATGATCGCCGGCTCGATATATTTCTGCATCAGCGGGGCCAGCACGAACAGGCCCCACATGCCGTAGATGATGCTGGGCACCGCGGCCAGCAGCTCGATCGCGGTCGAGATCGGCCGCTTCAGATAGTTGGGGCAGAGCTCGGTCAGGAAGATCGCGATGCCGAGGCTTGTCGGAACGCCGATGACCATGGCGATGAAGGAGGTGACCAGCGTGCCGTAGAGGGGGGCGAGGGCGCCATAGCGCTCCTTCACCGGGTTCCAGGCTTCGGTCCATATATATTGCAGGCCGAACTGCTTGAAGGCGGGGATTGCGCCGATCACCAGCGATATCATCACGCCGGCAAGGAGGATCAGGACAAGGATCGCGAAGGTCCAGGCCGCGCCGCCGAATACGATGTTGCCGAACCGTCCCGGATAGGTCCTGTTCAAAGCCGGCTGGGTCGCGGTTGCTGCCATATTGGTCATCGGCGGCTTTCGCTAGCGGTCCTCAAGGTGAAAGCGGAAGGGGGCTCATGAACCCCCTTCCATTAGTACGCGATCAGTACGCTTACGGCCAGACGGGCTTGCCGTCGGACGACTTGATGTCGCTGGTCCAGGTGGTCTCGATCATCTTCACCAGCTTGTCCGGCAGGGGCACATAGAGCAGGTCCTGCGCTATCTGCTGGCCGTTGTTCATCGACCAGTCGAAGAAGCCGAGGACGGACTTGGCCTTCGCCGTGTCGGTCTGCTTGCCGTGCACCAGGATGAAGGTGGCGGCGGTGATCGGCCAGCTGTCCTTGCCCGGCTGGTTGGCCAGCACCAGGCGATAGTTCGGCACGGCGGCCCAATCGGCGTTCGCAGCTGCGGCCTGGAAGCCTGACAGCTTCGGCTCGACGAAGAACCCGTCGGCATTCATTAGCTTGGTATAGGTCAGCTTGTTCTGCAGCGCATAGGCGATCTCGACATAGCCGACCGACCCAGGGGTCTGCTGCACCAGGGCGGAGACGCCTTCGTTGCCCTTGCCACCGACACCCGTCGGCCATTCGACCGCCGTCGCGGCGCCGACCTTGGCTTGCCAGTCGGCATTCACCGCGCCCAGGTAATAGGTGAAGTTGTAGGTCGTGCCCGACCCGTCCGAACGATGCACGACGTTGATCGGCGTGCTCGGCAGCTTGACGCCGGGGTTGAGCTTCACCAGTTGCGGGTCGTCCCAGCTTTTGATCGTGCCCAGGAAGATGCCGCCGAGCGTCACGCCGTCCAGCTTGATATCGCCGTTGTTGATGCCGGGCAGGTTGACGATCGGAACGATGCCGCCGATCACCGCCGGAAACTGAACGAGGTCGTTCTTTTTCAACTCGTCGGCTTCGAGAGGCTTGTCGGTCGCACCGAAATCGACGGTTCCAGCCTCGATCTGCTTGATCCCGGCGCCCGAACCGACTGATTGGTAGTTCAGGGAAGTTCCACTCTTGACCTTATAAGCCTCCGCCCATTTGGCTGCGACCGGGTACACAAACGTGGAACCCGCGCCGGTGATATCGACTGCGTGCGCTGCGCCTGCGAACGCCACAACGGCGAGCGCGCCAAAAGTGGCCTGCCGCAAGGTTCTTACGACGGTTGAAGACATGGTTCGTCACCTTCTATTTTTCAGGACGGGCGCGTTAAAGCACAGAACCGTCTACAGCGCCATTAGTTTTTTAGAAGTGACGAACGTTTCATCTATTCAAATGTTCTATTTTCCAATTACTGTTCTCTTACAGAAGAAAATGTCATTTTTGTTACACTGTAACCTCGTATAACCTAACTCTTTTCTGTAATGCCGCCGATATCCGCTCAGGCGGCGCGGCTTTCCGCGGATTCTGTTCTCTCCCGCTCCCAATCGACCATGTAATCGCGGGTCAGCGGAACGGCGTCGATTTTCTTGGCGATTTGCAGTTGAAACACCATCGCGCGCAGATAGCGGAAATCCATTTCCGCACCCGCGAGATAGAACTCCCACATCCGGCAAAAGCGCTCATCGTACAGCTTGGCGATTTCGGCTCTATTGGCCAGGAAGCGCGTTCGCCAATGATCGATGGTCATCGCATAGTGCATGCGCAGGATTTCGATGTCCGTCGTCGAAAGGCCAGAGCGCTCCACCACCGACAGGACTTCTGACAGCGCCGGCGCATAACCGCCGGGGAAGATGTATTTCCGGATCCAGTGGTTGGTCTTGCCCGGTCCGGTCAGCCTGCCGATCGAATGCAGCAGCATGACCCCCTCAGGCGCCAGCAGGCGGCCGACCTGGTCGAAGAATGTCTCGTACTGCAGGACGCCGACATGCTCGAACATGCCGACGGACACGATCCGGTCATAGGTACCGGTCTCGTCGCGATAGTCGCGCAGATGGAACCGCACACGGTCGGCCACCCCCATCGCCCGCGCGCGCTCGTTCGCGACCGCCAACTGCTCCTTGGACAGCGTGAGCCCGGTGACATCGACTCCCGCGGTCTCCGCCAGCGTCAGCGCCAGTCCGCCCCAGCCGCACCCGATGTCCAGCACTTTCATGCCGGGTTTCAGCAGCAGCTTGGACGCGATATGGAGCTTCTTTGCGTCCTGCGCTGCTTCCAGCGTCATGCCGGGATTGGGGAAATAGGCGCAGGAATATTGTTCGTCACTGTCCAGGAATAGTTCATAGAGGCGCCGGGACAGGTCGTAGTGATGGGCGACATTCTTCTGCGAGCGCCTGATAGGGTTGTATTGCTGGATGCGCCGCAGGATCGGGCGGAACGGCTTGATTAGCACATCCTGCGGCATGGGCGCGGCGTCGGACATGTTGTCGAAGATGATGCCGATCACGTCGCGGATCGACCCATTCTCCACCGTCAGTGTCCCGTTCATGAACGCTTCGCCAACGGCAAGGTCGGGATTGAACGATATGCGGCGCATCGTGGCTTTGTCGTGCACACGAATCGTCAGCGCCGGGCTGTCTTTCTTTTCCCCAAAAACCGTCGTGCGACCAGTCGATTCGACCAGAACGAGCGTTCCGCGCCGGATGGTCCTAGAGAGATACCATCGGAACATCTTGCCCCTTTAAATTGAACTTCAATCAAAGGCCGTCAAAACTTGATCACCAGCAAGTCTGGAAGTCAATTTCCTTTTCGGCTCCGCCAGTTGCGCGGAAGCGGAAATAACACGTGCCTGTAACAGGTTTCGCTCTGAATATGATCCCGAGTGCGTTCAATTCGGAAATGTCAGGTCGCCGTCCAGCGGCGGCAGGAATAGGGCGTCGACCGCACTGTCGTCGACCGCATCGAGCGTGGCCGGATACCATTTGGGCGAGCGGTCCTTGTCGACCAGCTGGGCGCGGATGCCCTCATAGAAATCGTGCCCGGTCAGCACTGTCTGGCTCATGCGGTATTCCATCACCATGCATGCGTCGAACGACAGCGTTGCACCTTTGCGCAGCGCCTTCAATGTCAGCTTCAGGCTGGTCGGCGACAGCTTAGCAAGGACGCCGGCCGTTTCCGCGGCGAACGGATCGTCGCGTTCGGCCAACGCCGCCACAATCTGCTCGACCCGGTCATGCGCGAAGCATCGGTCGATCACTGCGCGATTCGGCATGATCTCGGCAGGCATTGTCGCAGTGCCGGCATAACGCGCCAGCGTGCGTTCGATCGCGGCGAACGTGTCGGTCGGTCCAACGGACGCGATCAGGTCGTCCAGGCAGGCGGCGACCGTGTCGGCTGCGACGACATGCGTAGCGATACCCAGCGCGGCCAGGTCGCCGGCCTTCAGCCGCGCGCCGGTCAGGCCGAGATAGGTGCCGACCTCGCCCGCCAGCCGGGGCAGTGCGAAGGTCGTGCCGACATCGGGAAAGAAGCCGATCCCGGTTTCCGGCATGGCCCATAGCGTGCGTTCGGTCGCGACGCGGTGCGAACCATGGATCGAGATGCCGACTCCGCCGCCCATGGTGATGCCGTCGATCAGCGCGATGTAGGGTTTGGGGAACGTCTTCAGGCGCCGGTCCATCCGGTACTCGGTTCGGAACAGCTCGCGGCCCACGGCGCCGTCGCCTTCGCCGCGTTTCCAGCGTAGCCCGTCCTCATAGGAGGCGCGCACGTCGCCGCCGGCGCAGAAGGCGCGGTCCCCGGCGCTGCGGATGACGACCGCCGCGATACCGGGATCGCTCGCCCAGACCGCCAGGGCCTGGTCGATCGCTGCGCACATCGGCTGGTTCAGCGCGTTCAGCGCCTTCGGCCGGTCGAGCGTCAGGATGCCGATGGCCCCGCTCACGCTCGCAATGACGTTTTCTGACAGGGTCGGATCGATTGTGCTCAAGGGGAAGACTCGTTCAGTAGGGGTGCAGCATCCGCACCAGCTGGTGCCCGATGTCCGACGGCGTCCTGCCGCCCCGGCGGTACCAGAATTTCGTTCCGTTCAGCGCCGACAGCATATGCAGGCGGAAGATGTGACGGTCGATGCCGGGCGCCAGGTCCAGATCGGCGATCAGCCCGGTGAAGATCGTCTCGTAGGCGTCGCGCTGCGCCGCCAGCGCGTCACGCGTCGCGCCGACCGTGACCGGGAAGATCGGTGTCACCACGCCGACGAACGCATTGTCGCCGTTCAGCGCCTCGCAATGTGCGGCGGCGGCGGCATCCAGCCGTTCCCACGGTCCGGTGACGCCATCCAGCGCGGTTTTCAACGCTTCGGTCATCATGTCCACCGCTGCGCCGTGCACGGCGATGTAGAGCGCGTCCTTGGATTCGAAATGGTAATAGATCGACCCGACCAACACGCCGACATCGGCGGCGACGTCGCGCATGCTGGTGGCGTGGTATCCGGCCGAGCTGAAATGCCGGGCTGCCGCCTCGAGGATCTGCTGCCGGCGGCTGCGGCCGTCGGCCAGGTTTGTTACGCGCTGGTCCATGCGAATTCCGGGGCGGCCCTTGTGCCGCAAGTTCACTCTGAATATAATTAGACGAACGCTTGTTCAATAACCAGTGGCCTGTTGACGGGGTCGGGTGCGGCGATGGCCGCGCGGCTCCGGGCGGGCCCTTTTTCATGGTTCTTGCCGATGACTGAATATGTCGCCCCCCTGGCCGATATGCGCTTTGCCGTCACGAAGCTTGCGGGTTTTGCCGATGTCGCCGCCCTGCCGGGTAACGAAGAGGTGAATCTGGAACTGGCAGAATCGATCTTCGAGGAAGGCGGCAAGCTAGCGGGCGGCGTGCTCGGCCCGCTCAACGTCATCGGCGACCGCCAGGGCTCGCGGCTGGAGAACGGCGTCGTACGTACGCCCGAGGGCTGGGCCGACGCCTATAAGCAGTTCGTCGATGGCGGTTGGAACTCGGTGCCGTTCGATCCGAGCCACGGCGGGCAGGGCTTGCCCTGGCTGGTCTCCATCGTCCTGCAAGAGATGTGGACCTCGGCCAACATGGCCTTCTCGCTCTGTCCGATGCTGACCCAGGGCGCGGTCGAGGCGATCAGCCATCACGCCTCTGACGCGCTGAAGGCGACCTATCTGCCCAAGCTGATCTCCGGCGAATGGACCGGCACGATGAACCTGACGGAGCCGCAGGCCGGCTCCGATGTCGGTGCGGTCCGCACCAAGGCGGTGAAAGACGGCGACCATTACCTGATCACCGGCCAGAAGATATTCATCTCCTATGGCGACCACGAGATGACGGACAATATCGTCCATCTCGTGCTGGCCCGCCTGCCCGATGCCCCGGCCGGGGTCAAGGGGATCTCGCTCTTCATCGTGCCGAAATACATGGTGAACGAGGACGGCAGCCTGGGGCAGCGCAACGACCTGCGCTGCGCCTCGCTCGAGCACAAGATGGGCATCCATGCCAGCCCGACGGCGGTCATGGCTTATGGCGATAACGGCGGTGCCGTCGGCTATCTGGTAGGCGAGGAGAACAAGGGTCTCCAATATATGTTCACCATGATGAACAACGCCCGCCTGGCCGTCGGCCTGGAAGGTGTGGCGATTGCCGAGCGCGCGACCCAGCGCGCCGTCGCCTATGCCAAGGACCGGGTGCAGAGCCGCGACGTTGCCGGTACCGACGCGACGCCGGTCTCGATCATCCATCACCCCGACGTGCGGCGCATGCTGCTGACGATGAAATCGCTGACCGAGGCCAGCCGCGCGATTGCTTATCTGGCCGCCGCCTCGATCGACATCGCGAAGCACCATCCCGACCCCGAGACGCGCAAAGCGCGTCAGGCGGTCGTCGACCTGCTGATCCCGGTCGTGAAGGGCTGGAGCACCGAGGTCGGCTCCGAAGTCGCCGCCATCGGCGTCCAGGTCCATGGCGGCATGGGCTTCATCGAGGAAACCGGCGCCGCCCAGTATATGCGCGACGCCAAGATCGCCGAGATTTATGAGGGCACCAACGGCATCCAGGCGAACGACCTGATCGGCCGCAAGCTGACCCGCGACGGCGGCGTCACCGCCAAGGCGATGATTGCCCGCATGCGCGACGTCGATGGCAAGCTGGCCGAAGGCGGCGCCGAGCTCGCCGGCCTGCGCGCGGCGCTGGCCGACGGGGTCGCCGCGCTCGACAGCGCGACCGACTGGATATTGGAGGCGCAGAAGGGCGACCCACGCGACGCGGCGGCCGGCGCCGTTCCGTTCATGCGCCTATGGGGCACCGTTACCGGCGGCTGGCTGCTGGCGCAGGGCGCCGTCGCCGCCAAGGCCGAACTCGACGCCGGCGAAGGCGATCCCAAGTTCCTGAAGGGCAAGATTGTGACCGCCCGCTTCTATGGCGAGCAGATTCTGCCGCGCGCCTCGTCGCTGAAGGCGGCGGCCACGGCCGGCGGCAAGACTGTGATGGAATTGGCCGAAGAGGCCTTCTAAAGGCCGTTCGGCGTAAGACAGATTTGGTAGGAGGAAGCAGTGCCCGATAGCGTGACCCCGGTCGAGATCGCCAAGCCGAAGCTCTACAAGGCGGTGAACAAGGTCCGTTTCGTGACCGCCACCAGCCTGTTCGACGGCCATGATGCGGCGATCAACATCATGCGCCGTATCATCCAGTCGACCGGCGCGGAGGTTATCCATCTGGGCCATAACCGCTCGGTCGACGAGATCGTCACCGCCGCGATCCAGGAAGATGTGCAGGGCATCGCAATCAGCTCCTACCAGGGCGGCCATGTCGAATATTTCAAATATGCCATCGATCTGCTGCGCGAGCGCGGCGCCGGCCATATCAAGGTGTTCGGCGGCGGCGGCGGCGTGATCTCGAAGGACGAGATCGCCGAGTTGCACGCCTACGGTGTCGCCCGCATCTACGCGCCTGAGGACGGCCAGCACATGGGCCTGCAGGGCATGATCAACGACATGATCAAGACGGCCGATTTCGACCAGACCAAGATCGAGAAGGTCGGGCTGGAGGATCTTGCGGCGCCGGGCTGGAACCATCTCGCCCGCCTGATCACCGAGCTGGAGCAGGGCTCCGCCGACCAGAAGGTCATCGCAGCCTTGGCGAGCGATGTCCGTCGCCCGATGCCGATCCTAGGTGTCACGGGCACCGGCGGTTCGGGCAAGTCGTCACTGACCGACGAGCTGATTCGCCGCTTCCGGCTGGACAGCGACGATTTCAAGATCGCGATCCTGGCGATCGATCCGTCCAAGCGTAAGAGCGGCGGCGCCCTGCTGGGCGACCGCATCCGGATGAACGCGATCAACGGCAAGAACATCTATATGCGGTCGATCGCCACCCGCGAATCCGACAGCGAGGTGCCGGCCCACGTGCCGCAGGCGGTCGAGGCCTGCCGCGCCGCAGGGTTCGACCTGGTGATCGTCGAGACACCCGGCATTGGCCAGGGCGACGCCGCCATTGCCGATCTCGCCGACCTGTCGCTCTATGTCATGACCCCGGAATTCGGCGCGGCCAGCCAGCTCGAAAAGATCGACATGCTGGATTTCGCCGACCTGGTGGCGATCAACAAGTTCGACCGCAAAGGCGCGGAGGACGCGCTGCGCGACGTGCGCAAGCAGGTCCAGCGCAACCGCGAAGCCTTCATGCAGTCGCCGGACACGATGCCGGTCTTCGGCACAATCGCGTCGCGCTTCCAGGACGACGGCGTGACCGGCCTCTATCTGGGACTACGCAGCCAGCTGGCAGACAAGAACTACGTTCTGCCGCCGACCCGCTTCGGCGCGGTCTCAGGCTATACGCCGTCGGCCCGCACCCCGGTGGTGCCACCGTCGCGGCAGCGCTATCTCGCGGAAATCTCCGAAACCGTGCGCGGCTACCACAAGAGGTCGGCCGACCAGGTGAAGGTCGCCCGCGAACTGCAGCAGCTGCGCGGCACCAAGCAGATGCTGGGCAAAAGCGACGACGCGGCGATCGATACCTTGATCGCGCAGCGCACCGACAAGCAGGACGCCGAGGCACGCAAGCTGCTCGAAACTTGGCCCGCGGTGAAGGAAGCCTATTCCGGCGATGATTACGTCGTGAAGGTGCGCGACAAGGAAATCCGCACCAAGCAGGTGAATATCAGCCTGTCCGGCTCGCGCATCCGCAAGGTCGCGCTGCCGCGCTTTGAGGACCATGGCGAGCTATTGCGCTGGCTGCTGGCCGAGAACGTTCCCGGCGTCTTCCCCTATACGGCCGGCGTCTTCCCGTTCAAGCGCGAGGGCGAGGACCCGACCCGCATGTTCGCGGGTGAAGGCGACGCGTTCCGCACCAATGCGCGCTTCAAGTTCCTGTCCAAGGATTCCGACGCCAAACGCCTGTCCACCGCCTTCGATTCCGTCACGCTCTACGGTGCCGACCCGGACGAACGGCCGGACATCTACGGCAAGGTCGGCAATTCGGGTGTCTCGATCGCGACCCTGGACGACATGAAGGTGCTCTATTCGGGCTTCGATCTGTGTGCTCCCGCGACCTCGGTCTCGATGACCATCAACGGCCCGGCGCCGATGCTGCTGGCGATGTTCTTCAACACGGCAATCGACCAGCAGATCGAGAAGTTCGCCGCCGACAAGGGCCGGGCGCCGTCCGCTGCCGAGGCAGAAGAGATTCGCGCCTATGCCCTTTCGACCGTGCGCGGCACCGTCCAGGCCGACATATTGAAAGAAGACCAGGGT
>DATJHU010000046.1:0-5527 GCA_035493715.1 Alphaproteobacteria bacterium
GACGGTGAAGACCGCCTACACATTCGCCGGCTAATCAAACAGCGGCGCGAAGCGGGCCAGGCAGGCGAGCGGATCGATGACATCCTGGAATACGGACCTGACCTGGCTCAACCCGCCGCCGCACCACGCCTTTGCCGGCAACACGGTGCATGTGCGCACCGGCAAGGAGACCGATTTCTGGCGCGAGACCTTCTACGGCTTCCGGCGCGACAATGGCCATTTCCTGTATCGGCCGGTCGCGGGCGATTTCAGCGCCGAAGTCACGGTCAAGGGGGACTATCAGGTGCTCTACGACCAGGCCGGGCTGATGGTCCGGCTCAGCGAAACGCACTGGATCAAAGCCGGTATCGAATACACCGACGGGCTGGCCTATTTCTCTGTCGTCGTCACCAACGACACGTCGGACTGGTCGTTGGTCAGCGTGCCGGCCGGCTCGGACGGGGTGCGGATCCGCCTGACCCGCCACACAGAGGCGATCCGCGTCCAGTATCTGGATGTGTCCGACGGCCACTGGAAGCCGGTGCGGCTTGCCTATTTCCCGCCTTCGAAATCGGTCGATGTCGGCATGATGTGCTGCTCGCCGCAACGCGAGGGCTTCGAGGTCACATTCGCTGATTTCTCGGTTGGGCTACCAATCGCGAGGGAACTGCACGACTGAGGCGCTTCGATCCCGGCATCTCAATCCGCCGACGGACCTGCCGCCTTTCAGAAATTCGCAGAGAAGGATAATAGGGCGCCGCGTCCGTGCGCCGAAAGTCTCTTCATGCCATCGAACGATCCGCTCATCCTTTTCTACACGTCCTTCTTCGGCGAGCCGGAAAATCTCGCGGCCATTCCGAAATGCGCAGCGCCGGTCGAATGGACCAACGACCGTCGGCGCATCTCCGAAGCGGCGGCGGTGGTCTTCCACCTTCCGGATTTCCGCGAGATCGGCGATGCTCGCAAATATCCCGGGCAGGTCTGGGTCGCGTGGTCGATGGAAAGCGTCGTGAACTATCCTCGCATGAACGACCCTCGGGTCATGCGGCGCTTCGACATGACGATGACCTACGAATCCGGATCGGATGTCTGGGCACCCTATCTTCCGGGAGCGAGTTGGTGGGAGGCGGCGCAGAGACGGCCAATTCCTTCGAAAACCGAGAGCGCGCCCGCCGTGCATTTTCAATCCTCGACGATCGACCGCAGCGGCCGCGCCGCATTCGCGGCAGAGCTTGCCCAGGCCATGGCCATCGATTCCTACGGCCGTCATCGTCCCACCCGGTCGCTCGACGGCCCCGATCTTGGCGCGCAAACCAAGATCGAAACCATCGGCCGGTACCGCTTCTGTCTTGCCCTGGAGAATTCGATCGCGCCGGACTATGTGACCGAGAAGATCTTCGATCCGCTCCTCGCCGGCACCGTCCCGGTCTATCTCGGCGCGCCCAATGTCAGGGATTTCGTTCCGGCGCACTCTTATATCGACGCTACTGCCTTCGGCACTCCCGCCAAACTTGCGTCCTATCTGCAGCATCTGGTTGAGACCCCGCAAGAATACGAAGCCTATTTCGCGTGGCGCTCACGACCATTGGCGGAACCTCTCGCAGGGCGCCTGGCTCCGCTCGATACGCCATCAAAGTGCCGCCTGGCGGAGGTTGTTCATCGGCGCATCGAGCAAGGTCACGGTTCGTCGTCAGGCCGGCCGACATTGCCATTTGGCCCCGCCGCTTTCCTGCGGACCCGCCTATATCGCTGGCGACGGGCTACCGGCCGCCGCTGACGTCGGCCGGCAGCGCGCAAGCCGCCTCGCTCACCAGGGCACATGCAGGATTTCGAGTTTGGGCAAGCCGACCGGCCGGATGCCCAGATCGTTGGCGAGGGCGCCAAAGGCTTCGGTCTCGATCAGGTCGCGGTAGGGGATTTCCGGAAAGCGAAGACCACCGCGGTGCAAGGCAGCATCGACCAGAAGCATGGTTCCGCCAACGCCGTCGAGACCGACGATATCGAGATGCCTGAGATCGCTGAGGTGGAGGCGGGTGGAGGACCCGGCCGGTGGTTGATAAAGGCCGCCGCGTATCTGGCGATAATAGCGATAATCCTTTTCGGATCGAACGCTGATGAAGCTGTTCAGGTCGAAACTGTCGCCGCCAGCGATCTTGACGCAGTTGGGAACCGCGATGCGATGCCCGGTTGCGATAAGCCGGCTTGCGGCATCGGGCGGGAAGCGCCAGACGTCTATGTCTATCCACAGGACCCAATCATCGTCCGCATCCACAGCCTGCTCGATCAGATGGTTGCGCACTTTGGCGATGCCGCCGCGCCTTGTGCGCTGAAGCCGCGGCTTCGAGCGTTTCATGCGGTCGAGGCTGGTGCCCAGCTGCCTTTGCAGCAGAACGATGTCGCGATATGTCCCGGCAAGCGGCGCCACGGCCGCTTGCAGTCGTTCCCAGCTATCGTCCGAGCTGTCGCCCTCGCAGAAGGCCAGCTTGATCCTGTTCTTCGGATAGTCGATTAGCTGCAAGGCATCGAGGAAGGGCTGGATGTGGTCGGCCGCGTCACGAAGCGGCACCAATATGGCGACGTTCGGACCTGTCGGCGCCGGTGCTACAAGGGCGGCCTTGCTGACGCCGCGCCTGGCCGTCGCTTCATCCAGATAGGCGCCTCGCGTCAGATGGTGCCAGGACCGCAAGGCGACGGTGCGAGCCCTGTCCCGCAACCGCGTCGCGGACGCCCGCGTCCACCACGTGCCGGCCCAATGATGAACCGAAAGCGTTTGTGCACCGTAGGGGTCCCTTCGTCCCGATGAATCCATGGGCGCAAACAAGGCGGACGGATGGATGACGAATGCCGCCTGGTCGTCAAAGCTGAGTTGCGCGGAGGTCAGCACGCAGGGGCCGGTCGCATCGATCGCTTCCTTGGCGTGGGCCAGTCCCGGCAGGTAGGACAGAAGGTGAAGCCAGAAGGGGTGCCCGCGCGGGCTCGCCATCGTCCCGTTGAACACAAGGTAGGGCAACCCGCGAAAGTCAGCCTGCACCCGCGCGTGCGTGTCCGGCTCCTTGCAGAGCACGATGCGTTCCTCATCCGTCAGGGGATCGAAAGGCGCCACGCATTCGCAGTCGATGTCGGCATAGACCCCGCCAAAGTGGTGAAGCAGCAGGTAGCGCCCCGCATCGGCGCGCAGCACGCCTTGCGAATAGCTGCAGAAGGTCGCCAGGAAGTCCGGATAGTGCTCGGCGACGAATTCGAGCAGCATCCGGTCGCTCCAGAACATCATCGTCCAGTCGGGATGGTGCCGCTTCCAGCTCTCGACATAGGCCTGGAAGCGGGCGGGGATGCTCTCTGTTTTCCAGGTCTGGTGCAGGATCTTGGGGATCATCGGCGGCTCATCAATCGGGCGCTCGGGACGGTATTGTCGTCACTATCCGCCTCCGCCAGCCCAAGGCCGCCGCGGACGGCGTCTCTTATGGCCTGCGGCCCAAACCGCGACCAGACGGTCGCATGCGCGCGCGTGCGCTGCCTGGCGATGCGGGCGGGATCCGCGCACAAGGCGATCGCCATCTCGGCGATCCTTTCATCGGAATCGGCCAGCAGCACCTCTTCATTCTCGATTAGATCCAGGCCTTCTGCCGCCAGCGGCGTGGCAATCACGGGCACGCCCCAGGCCATCGCCTCGAGGATCTTGATGCGTGTGCCGCCGCCTGTGGCAAGCGGGATGATGGTGAGATGCGCGGCCGACAGCAATGGTCTTACATCGTCCGGGTCTTCGATGAGCGCAACGCCGTCCTGTCCCGCCAGCGCCAGCAGGGACGGCTCGGGCGAACGGCCGGCAAGTATGAGCCGCGCCGTGGGCAACGCCTGCCGGATGCGCGGGAAAATGTTGCGGGCCAGCCGCTCGGCGGCGTCGATGTTCGGTCTATATCCGAGGTGGCCGACAAGCAGAATGACCGGAAAGCCGTCGGGCGGTGCTGGTTGTGCCGGCAGCGCCAGGGCTATGTCTTCTGCGCGCGGAATGCCGTTCGCGATGATATCGATCGGCACCTTGGGAGAGACGAGCGATGTGAGCTTCTCGCGGTCGAGACGCGAGCAGACCCAGATCCTGTCGACGATCCTGGCCGCCCTTATTTCCAGATGTCTGACGCCGGCCATGGTCGCGCGGTAGCGGTCGGCGCGGTGCAATTGTCCGGCGAGATCGGATTCGACATTGTGCATGTCGAGGATGAGCTGTCCCGCCAACGGCCGCAAAGGCTGCAGCAGCCTGAACAGCGCAATCCCCTCGACCACGATCGTGTCGGGACGAAATTCGCGAACCAGCGCTTTGAGGCGTGCCAGCGCCAGGCGCGGAATCCGGGCCTCGCCTTTGACCCTCCGCCATCCCAGCGACCGCGTGCGCGCCTCTCCGTCGGCGGTCAGCGCGGCTATGCGGATGTCGGCGGCGGGCGATTGCGGCGGATCAGTCCGGGGCTTGACCGAGACGAGACAGACCGGTCCGAGTTCGGCTGCCGCCATGGCGTTGCCGGAGTTCCTGAGGTCGGCCCCCGATGTCGGCGGAAAGGCCGGATCGTTGCAGACCACGAGGGTTCGCCGCTCCGCGCTGGGTGCCAGAAGCGATCCAGGCGGGCCTGTCGCCCGAAGCAGTCGCCCGAAGCGGATACGGATACGATACTGCAAAACCTTCCAGCTCCTTCCCAACGCTCTGTGGGCGCGAACGGCCCGCATCATGTCCGCCGCATCCGCGTACATCCGATGCTTTATGAGCTGGCGCGCGATCCGTTGCGCGATCCAGGCCTTTCGCCATTGCAGCGCCTCCCTGTCGACGCCCACGCCAGCCAGCCGGTCCAGCGCCAGTGCTATGGCAAGAAACGTCTTGCGCGGCGACAGGATGAAGCGCCGCGCCATCCTCTTTTCGTCGTGATGATAGAGGAGTACCGGAGCGGCGACTGTGGTTACGTCGGCCTGCGCCAGAAGGGCCGCCCAGTAACACGTGTCTTCATCGAGGCCGACCGCCTCCGGAAAGCGGATATTGGCCGTCGCCCGGGTCGCGACCAGCGCGCTTCCCATGGCAATCGGCCACAGCTCGTTGCGCAGGTAGCGCCCCGTGTTCAGGGCCCTGTCGCCGGTGTAGCCGTGCGGCGTCTTGAGCTTGTCCGGTCGCCCCGCGGTGCGCCGGATGCTGGCTCCGACCGCCAGGCCAGCCCCTGGATCGCGCACGAGCGCTTCACGCAACAATGCGAGGCCACCCTCGATCACCTCGTCGTCGGCGTCGAGGAAGAACAGGAACCTGCCGCTCGCCAGCGCCATGCCGGCGTTGCGCGCGGCGCCCGCACCGCCGAGATGTCCGGTCACGACCTCCAGCGGCAAGGTGTATCGCGCCGCACTTTCGGTTGCGACGGCCGCGGTCCGGTCGTCGGAACCATCGTCGATCAGCAGGATCTCCCGGATCAGCGCGCGGTCGGGGGCGAGGCCGCTGAGCGCGGCATCGATCGTCGCGGCGGCGTTCCGCGCCGGAATGACGATCGTAATGTCGGCAGGCCCGGCTCCGGTCATTGCCGCT
>DATJHU010000047.1:0-15161 GCA_035493715.1 Alphaproteobacteria bacterium
AGGAGGGCAAGGCTCTCCACCGCTTCCTGCTCGACTGGGTGACGAAGCCTGAATTCGTCTACACGCATCGCTGGAAAGTCGGGGATGTCGTTCTATGGGACAACCGGCCGACCTTGCATCGCGTCCTGCCCTACGATCCGAAACACCGGCGCGTGCTTCAGCGGACGGAGCTGAAGGGTGTGGAAATACCGGTTCCCTAAGCCCAGGCGGTCGGGGGCGCGGTTCGCTGCGCAGATCGGCCGTTCAACATCACATTGTCTTGCGGTTTCATCATGCTAGCCTTCGCGTTTGTTCTGTAGACGCAGGGGGAATGGCAATGGACAGACAGCGGGAGCTAGCCAGGGAAATATTGCCGGCATCGGGCACGATGATCGGCGTTTGCACGACCTTGATCGGGTTGGTGAAGGTCGTCGAAATGCAAATCGGCCCCAGCCGTGTCGACGAATATATCAGCCTGGCCGCGCTCGTCTTCGTCGCCAGCGCCCTCGCGGCCTACGCCGCCATCCGCTACGTGCACCGGCCGAAATTGCGGGACTTGTTCGAGCGCGCCGCCGACTATCTTTTCCTCTTCGGGTTGCTCGTTATTGCCGTCATCGCGGTGCTGTATGCCTACGAGGCGATCTGATGCGCCTGAACGGACGGCGTCGGAGAATTGCGCAATTGTCTTTTGAAATTCGCTTCATCGGTTAGGATCGACGCCGCGATCCTCTGAATTTCTTCCCGGTCGATGGTCACAGACGTAATTCGCGCGCCCGGTGCGTTTTTGACTGCCGCCCAGGGACGGTTGCGGCGGTGGCATGACGGGTTCGGTGGGCTGTTCGACGCCGAACGGGACCGGTGGCTGATATGGGTGCCGGTGCTGCTCGGCCTGGGCGTTTCGGGCTATTTCACGCTGGACGCCGAACCCAAGTTGTCGACCGGCCTGTTGCTGGTCGGACTGACCGGGGCGCTTGCGCTTGGTGTGCGAAGCCACGCCGCGCTTGCCCGAACCGCCGTTGCGTTGACGATCGTCTCTCTTGGCTTCCTGGCGGCGGAACTGCGGACTGCCGTCGTCGATGCGCCGGTCCTTGCCGCGCCGATCGGACCCGTTGCCGTCTCTGGACGCGTTGCGGAGGTCGAGCTGCAGGAGAAGAGCGCACGAATCCGTTTGAGCGAGGTCCGCATCGCGGGTTTGGGCGCCGACGTGACGCCTGTCCAGGTCAGGATCGGGCTGACCCGCTATTCCGATATCCCGAAACTTGGCGACCGGCTGACGGTTCGCGCCAAGCTCTTCACGCCGCCGGCCCCGGCCGCTCCCGGTGCGCATGACTTCCGGCGGGACCTGTTTTTCCTGCGCATCGGCGCCGTCGGTTACGCGGTACAGAGATATGTCCGCCCCGTGGACGAAGCGGGCGGCGAAGGGCCGTTGCTGGGCCGGCTCAGGCAATCCGCGGCGGAACGGATTTCCGCTGTCTTCGCCGATCCCGGGCAAGGTGCCGTCAAAGCCATTGCGCTAGCGCTGCTGGTCGGCGAACGCGGCCCGATACCCGACGAGGTCAACAACGCCATGCGGGACGCCGGATTGGCGCACCTGCTGGCAATCTCGGGCATGAATATCACCATCGCCGCGGGGCTCATCTATTTCGCGCTGCGATTGGGTTTGGCGGCGATCCCCTGGATTGCGTTGCGCTTCCCGATCAAGAAATGGGCCGCGGCAGGCGGCCTGATCGGGGAAATCCTCTATACGGAATTCGTCGGCGCGCCGGTATCGGCCGAACGCTCCATGATCACGACCGGCTTCATCATGTTGGCGATCATCGCCGACCGAAGTGCGCTCACGCTGCGGCTGGTCGCCATTTCGGCGGCACTGCTGATCCTGGCCGAGCCGGAGGCGCTGATGGGCGCCAGCTTCCAGATGTCGTACGGGGCGATTGTCGCGCTGGTCGTGCTCTACGAGCGCTGGAACCCGCATGCACGCGGCGAACGGGGACCGTTCCGCTCGGCATTCATCTATCTTGCCGGGATCGTGGTCATGTCTCTGGTGGCGAGCGCCGCCAGTGCCGTGTTCGCGGTCTACCATTTCCAGCAAAGTGCGTTCTATGGCATGGGCGCCAACCTGTTTGCGGTGCCCATACACGACCTTTGGATCATGCCCTGGGGCATTGCGAGCTATGTGCTGATGCCCTTCGGGTTGGAGTCATTGGCGCTGAAGCCCATGGGCTGGGGCATTTCCGCCATGCTGGCCGTGGCGCGGCTCTTCTCCGGTTTTCCGGGCGCCACCGGTCATTTCTCGGCAATGCCGACCTCGGCGCTCGGCCTGATCGTGCTCGGCGGATTGTGGTTCCTGCTATGGACGCAGCGCTGGCGATGGCTCGGTGTTGGGCCGGTTGCGGCCGGCATACTTCTGACCTTCACAGCGCGGCAGCCCGACATTCTGATTGCCGAGGACGGCAAGCTCGTCGCGTTTCGGCAGGAAAACGGCATGCTCACATTGTCGAACCGCGCGCACGACAAATTCACGCAGTCGGTCTGGGTCAGGCGGGCAGGGGGCGGCGATATAGACGACAGCCCGCCTCCGTCCATCCGCGACACGCCGAATGCCGGGCAGTGCGGGCCCGGCGTTTGCCGGATCGTCGTTGCCGGCCGGCGTGTCGCAATCCTCTCCGATGTCCACGGCTTCGCAAGCGCTTGCGACAGCGATGCCGAAATTGTCGTGAGCGCCATTGCGGCGCATGCCCACTGCCGGGTGCCGCTGGTGATCGATCGGACGGACCTGGCGCGAGACGGTGCCACGGCGATTCTGTTCGAGGGCGCCGGTTCGCGAATCGAAACCGTCCGCGAGGTCAGCGGGAACCGGCCATGGAGCCGGCGCTAGCGGGCGCTAGGGTTTTTGGAGCCGAATTCCAATTGTCAGTTGCCGAAGGACCGAGGGGCTGGTAAGCGGATATTCTACGGACCTAATGCAATAACGTAACTTTAGCTATTCATGAAGATGAGGGATGTTATGGGGAAGAATCGCGCCTTGATCGCGATCGCTTTGGCTTCAGCGTGCCTGTCAGCATGCGCCCCGAAGCCGGAAATTCCATTCGACCGCGCGGCCGGCCCGCCAATCAAGACGATCGGTGTTCTGACGCCGAAAACGCCTGATGGTGCGGCCGTCATTCTGGCGACCGATGTGGGTCGCAGCTTTGGCCTGATCGGCGCACTGGTCGATGCCGGCATGCGGGCCAGCCGGGAGACGAAATTCAAGGCGGCGTTGGCCAGCGAGAATTTCTCGTTCAACGACGTTTCCTCAAAAGCCCTTAAGGATTGCCTGGTCCAGGCTGGCTATGCTGTTGTCGACGTCCCGGTAACGCGCTCGTCATCGGGCTTCCTCAAAACATATCCGAAAGCCGCAGACACCAAGGTCGACGCCTATCTCGACACGGTCATCCTCGGCTACGGCTATGTCGCAGCCGGCATCGGCGATTCGACCCCGTACCGTCCCGCCTTGCAGGCTCAGGTGCGGCTCGTTCGCGCGGCTGACGCATCGATCCTGATGGATGATACGATCATCTACGATCCGATCGGCAGTCCTGTTAACGCGGTTACGATTTCCCCGCCGGAAAGCTACCAATTCACGAATTTCGATTCTTTGGTAGCCGATCCCTTGCACGCCGTCGCGGACCTGGACGATGCTATTGTCCAGTCAGAACAGGCAGCTTGCCGCTTGCTGCGTTAACGGCAATGGCACGCGTTACTTTCGTCATTGCGGCGTGCGGGGCCCTGCTGACCGGTTGCGCACATCCGCCACCTCCACCACCGCCATCCATCAGCCTGGCAGGCAAGACCTGCGATGCGACGCCTGGCATTACCGCCGGGCAGCGCACGGACTTGGTGATGGAGAAGGCGGCCGAAGTCACTTTCGACAATGACAGCGGCTGCCTGGATATCGGCGCAAACAAGGTGGCATATAAAGTATTCGGTCTACCGCCCTCGGTCGAGCCGTACTTAGTTTCTGTCGACAGCAGGCCGCTCGGCCAGGGGCTCTTCGCGCCCCTTCTCCAGCTGCTCGACGTCAACGGCAAGGTCGTTCGCGAAATTTCCCGAGACGCCTTTTCCTTCCACGGGACCAATATTCACGCCGGATTCCGCACGCACGCCGGCGAAACCTACCTGGTCGTGGCGTCGGATCCGCAGTCGGTCGGGCAGCAAATATCCAAAGTCATGGATACTACGTCCGTCACGACCGCGGCAGCCGGCCCGGTCTTCATCTCGGTCCATACAGGCGCGGAATCCGTCCCCACTTTCACCTACGCGCTGAACGGCACGGTCACCGTTGTCGCGCGCCCTGTTCCGAAGGCGAAATAAGGGCCTGCCGGGTCAATACTTGCGTATCAGCCCGACCAGCCGGCCCTGCACGCGCACGCGGTCGGCGCCATAGAGCTGGATCTTGTGCGCGGCGTTGGCCGGCTCGAGGGCGACGGTGTTGCCCTTTCGCCGCAGGCGCTTCAGCGTCGCTTCCTGGCCGTCGACCAGGGCGACGACGATCGCCCCGTTCTCGGCCGTTTCATCGCGGCGGATGATGACGGTATCTTCGTCCAGGATGCCGGCCTCGATCATCGAATCGCCGGTAACTTTCAGCGCGTAATAGTCGCCGGAGCCGAGCAGGCTGGACGGCACCTCGACATAGTTGCCGTGGTCGCGCAGCGCCTCGATCGGCGTGCCGGCGGCAATCTTGCCGTAAAGCGGCAGTTGGACGGCATCGCGGTCCGACACCACTTCGACCGAGCGTCCGGCGAGGGGCGAGAAATCGCCCTGGATCACTTGCGGACGAAACGAGGCAGGAGCGGGTTTGGATTTCGCGGATGCTTCCGGCAGCTTCAGCACCTCCATAGCGCGAGCGCGGTGATGCAGACGGCGGAGAAAGCCACGTTCTTCCAGGGCGGTCACCAGACGGTGAACGCCGGATTTGGACTTCAGCCCCAGTGCATCCTTCATCTCATCGAAGGATGGCGGCACACCTTCCGCCTGAAGCCGGTCGTGGATGAGCATCAAGAGTTCGTGCTGTTTGCGGGTCAACATCGCCGTTTTTCCTCTCGCGAATCGCGGAACAAATCAGAAACCTAAGGATGTTCTAGTTTGGTTCCCCGAATCGCGTCAAGTCGTTAATGTGGATTTGCCCCAAATCCCGCCACAATGGCGGGATAGACCGGTATTGAAATCTTCCCATAAGCCTTCCCTGGCCGAAAGATCGTATGGACGCAAGCAGCGAAATCATCCTTCTCGGCGGCCTGTTGCTGCTGCTCAGCGTCTTCGCCGGGCTGGTTTCCGCCAAACTCGGCGCGCCGTTGCTGCTTGCCTTTCTGGGACTCGGGATGGTCGCCGGCGAGGATGGGCCGGGGCACATCCATTTCAGCAACTTCCAGATTGCCTACCTGATCGGCAGCGCGGCGCTGGCGCTCATTCTATTCGATGGCGGCATCACGACCAAATGGGCCGAGGTGCGGCGGCTTGTGCTGCCGTCGTCCTTGCTGGCGACCCTCGGTGTAGCGATTACGGCTGGCATCGTCGGTGCGGCGGCGCATTACGGCTATCAAATCCCCTGGCTCGAGGCGCTGCTGATCGGCGCCGTCGTCGCGCCGACCGATGCGGCGGCGGTCGCCTCGCTGCTGCATATGCAGAACCTGCATCTGCGTGCCCGCGTCGCCGCGATCCTGGAAGTCGAATCCGGCCTCAACGACCCGATGGCGGTATTCATCACCTTGTTCCTGGTCCAGCATGTCGGCCACCCGTCCTCGTTTAGCTGGCTATCAGGCCTGGGGTTGTTCGCACAGCAGATGATCGGCGGTGCGATTTTCGGCCTGATCGGCGGCCGTCTGCTGCTCTTCCTGTTCCGGCGGATGAACCTGAACGCCGGTCTTTACCCGATACTGGGGTTGGCGGGCGCGCTTACGATCTTCGGCGGCGCGCAACTGGTGGAGGCGAGCGGTTTCCTCGCCACCTATCTTGCGGCCTTGATCCTGGGCAACGGGGCCTATCCGGGGCGGCAGGCGGTCAGCAGGTTTTTCAGTTCCTTTGCCTGGCTTAGCCAGATCGTGCTGTTCCTGATGCTGGGCCTGCTGGTCACGCCGCATCTGCTGCGCCCCTATGCAACCTCGGCCCTCGGAGTGGCCGCGGTGTTGATCTTCGTCGCCCGTCCGCTGGCGGTTGCCGTCTGCCTGGTACCGTTCCGCGTGGCTTGGCGCGAAATCCTGTTCATTTCATGGGTCGGGTTGCGTGGCGCGGTGCCGATCTTCCTTGCGATCATCCCGATGCTGATCGGCGCGCGCGGCGGCACGCTGCTGTTCGGCACGGCCTTCATCGTCGTGATGGTCTCGCTGGTGATCCAAGGCTGGACGGTCGCCCCGTTGGCGCGTTGGCTCCGCCTCGACGTTCGCGTCGACGGGCCCCCGGTCCGGCTCGATATCGACCTGCCTGAGACCTTGGCGCGATCCGGCAATATTGCCGGCTACCGGATCGCCGGCAGTAGTCCCGCTGTCGGCTATACGGCGGCTGAACTGCCATTGCCGCCGGGAGCCGACATTTTGCTGACCGTCCGCGACGGCGCGGCGTTTGGGCGTGGCGAGGCGACCTCGTTGGCGGCCGACGACTATGTGCTGGTATGGGGCAAGCCGGAGGATGCGCCGATGCTGGACGAGCTGCTCAGCCCGCGCGACGATCGCACCGGCGCCAACCCAAGCGGTGCGTTCGGCGAATTCGCGTTCCCCGGCGGCACGCCGCTCAGTGCGATCCTGCTGCTCTACGACCAGAAGCCGCCGCGGCGTCCTTTCGCCGGCAGCGCCGGCGAGTACCTGAAAGCCAAGATCGGCCGGCCGCGTGTCGGCGATCGCATGCGTCTGGGCTCTATTGAACTCATCATCCGCGAAATCGACGGCGAGGAGGTCAGCAGCGTTGCGGTCGAAGTCGATCCGCGGGGCGACCAGAAGCCCGGGCGGTTCTTCAGGCGCAGACCCCGCGGGTAGCGTGTCTTATTTCTGCGGGCCGGTTTCCTTGGGTTCCTTCGCCTTGCCGGGCGGCGGCTGAACAGCGGCCGGAAAGGCGCCGATCAGCGCGCTGACCGAAGCCACCAGCGCGGCGTGGGCCGAGGAGAGCCTGTCGTCGTCCTTGGCTTTGGCCGCATCCGCCAGCGCCTGCGAGTCCGCCTCGGCCTTTTCCAGCAGCGGCTTGACCTTCGCCTGGAAGTCGTCCGGTTCCTTGGCGATGTTCTTTTCCAAGGCTTCGGCGCCTTCCTTCAACTCGTCGTTCTCATGCAGCAAGTGCGTGTAGTTCTTGGCGGTGATCAGGCGCGCCGTATGGTCGACGACGCGGTTGAATGTCGCCAGGGATTTCTCGACCTTCTTCGGCGACTTGAGTGCCGCATCGGCTGATGCCGCGCCCGCGCCGAACGCGATGAGAAGGGCGAGGGCGCTCGTCATAAGACATGTGCGGATCGACATTCGGGAAATCCTTTCGGTTCAGGTCAAAGTCAGCCGGTTACGGTCAGGATGCCTTGCATTGTCTCGCCGTGGCCGGGAACGGAGCAGACGAAGGGATAGTCCCCCGGGGCCGGCGCAACGAAGGTGATTGTTACGGTTTGATGACGCTTGCACATTGGCGTCGCGGCAAGAACCATATCCCTTGCCTGCGGCGGCACGACAACATTGTCATCCTCGTTCTTGTCGGCGTCGGCCAGGAAGGCGGTGAGCGTTCCCGGCTTCAGCAGCACCCAGTTATGCGGATCGCTGGAAATGTCCCCGGCATGGTGAAATGAAAGGCTGACCTCGGCGCCGGTCGGGCAGGTGAGGTGGGTGGGTTTGAACGCCATCTCGTCACCATCGCTGGAAATTCGCAGCCGAATCCGTTTTGCAGCCGGCGCGGCGAGCGCAGGCAAGACGCATAGCGCGGCAGCCGTGACGATAAATGAGCGTCTGACCCGATCCACCGTTTTCCCTGCCCTCAGCTGTCTCTGTGAGATCAGACGATCCTGGGACCATCTTCCCCATCTTGCTTCGGCGGCTCGCCGTTCTCAGGTAATCAACGTCCGTCGAGCACGGTTCCCGCGAGACGGGAAAGCGCGCTACTGTCGTGCCCTAAGATCCTTGGTTTGAAAGCAGGCTGCAATGCCCGACTCCGCTGGCCCCGACGCGTCGCGCGCACGGGCGATCTTCCCTTTCAACAACAGCTACGCGCGGCTGCCGCAGCATTTCCATGCCAGGTTGGCGCCGACCCCCGTCGCCGCGCCGGCGCTGATCCGCGTGAACGTTCCACTGGCACGGCAGCTGGGCATCGAGCCGGAGCGTCTGACAACGCCGGAGGGCATCGCGGCGCTGGCCGGCAACAGCGTGCCTGACGGCGCCGAACCGTTGGCGTTGGCTTATGCCGGGCACCAGTTCGGAAATTGGGTGCCGCAGTTGGGCGACGGGCGGGCCATCCTGCTGGGCGAGGTGGTCGACCGCGACGGCGTTCGGCGCGACATCCAGCTCAAAGGGTCGGGACGCACCCCGTTCTCGCGCGGCGGCGACGGCCGCGCGGTCCTGGGTCCCGTCTTACGTGAATATATCGCGAGCGAGGCGATGGCGGCGCTCGGCGTGCCGACCACCCGGGCGCTGGCGGCGGTCACGACCGGCGAACATGTCTGGCGCGAGAAGCCGGAGCAGGGCGCGGTCCTGACGCGCGTCGCCAGCAGCCATGTCCGGATCGGCACTTTCGAATATTTCGCCAATCGCGGCGACATTGAAGGTGTTCGAACGCTGGCCGACTATGTCATCGCCCGACACTATCCCGAGGCTGCGCAGGCTGACGAACCGTATCGCGTCCTGTTCGAGGCCGTGATTGGCCGGGTGGCCGCTCTTGTCGCCCGCTGGATGCAGATCGGATTCATCCATGGCGTGATGAACACCGACAATATGTCGATCGTCGGCGAGACGATCGATTACGGCCCTTGCGCCTTCATGGACTGGTACGACCCGGCGACGGTCTACAGCTCGATCGATGCCCAGGGGCGTTATGCCTATGGTAACCAGCCAAACATTGCGCATTGGAATCTTTCGCGACTGGCCGGCACGCTGCTGTCGCTGTTCGCACCCGAACGCGAGGCGGCGATCGCGATCGCGCAGGCAGTCCTGGACACATTCCCCTCGAAGTTTGCCGATGCCTATTGGGACGGTTTCGCGCGCAAGCTGGGCCTAGCCGAGACGCGCGAGGGCGACGACGCCCTGGTCCAGGATCTGCTGGACAGGATGACCGCCAACCATGCGGACTTTACCTTGACCTTCCGCGGCCTCTGCAACGCCGCGGCAGATGACGATGCCGTCCGCGGCGAGTTCGCGAACCCGTCGTCGTTCGATGAATGGGCGATGAAATGGCGAACCCGTTTGGCGCAGGAGGGCGTTTCCGCGGACGCTCGCCGGCTGGCGATGCGTCGGGTCAATCCGGCCTTCATCCCGCGCAACCATCGCATCCAGGCGGTCATCGATGCTGCCGAATCCGGCGATTTCTCGGTCTTCGACGAGATGATGGATGTCTTGTCGAAACCTTATGACGACCAGCCCGCTCACACACTCTATGCGGTGCCGCCGCAACCTGAAGAGGTGGTGCAGCGAACGTTCTGCGGAACCTAGCGCCTTGAACCGAAAAACAATCAGAAGGGGAGGACGAGAGCATGGCCCTAACGAAGGCAGAGATCGACGAGCGGCAGAAATTCTCGTCAGGCGGTAAAACCTATTGGCTGATCCTGCGCGGCCAGTGGGGCGTCAAGATCGATCGCCATATCGTCCGCTGGACCGGCTTTTCGCTGGTCACCTGGCAGTACGCCAAGGCGCATGGCACGCCTTATAGCCCGGTCGTATTGCTGACCACCATCGGTGCCAAGACCGGTGAATTGCGCAACCAGGTGCTGCCTTATACCGAATGGGAGGGATCCTACGTTCTGGTCGGCAGCAACGGCGGCGGGCCGAAGGATCCAGGCTGGGTCGTCAACGCCCGCGCCGACCGCAACAGCTGGGTGCGTGTTCACGGCCGACGGATTCCGTGCATCGCGCGGATTGCCGAAGGCGAGGAGCGGGACCGTGTGCTCGAGCATGTCGCCAAGGTCAAACCCTTTACCCGGAACTATGACGCCGAGACCGCACGGAACGGCCGGCAACTGCCGCTCGTGATCCTGACACCGCGAACCGGCGCCCGCTGATGCACAGCCCGATCCTGGCGCCCGTCATCGCGCTTGTATTGTGGTCCTTCGTTGTCTTGCTATGGCTCTATGCGACGCGGATACCGGCGATCGCAAAGAACAAGATCGTCTACGATCCGTTCCAGCCGGCCGAAATCTTCCAGGCCCAACTGCCGGCGCGAGCGCGCTGGAAGGCGGACAATTACAATCATCTGATGGAACAGCCGACGCTGTTCTATGCGGTCGCGCTCACGCTGGCGCTTGTCGGGGCAGGGGATGGGACCAATCTTGCGCTCGCCTGGGCCTATGTCGCCCTGCGAGTAGTTCACAGCCTAGTTCAGGTATTGATCAATAAGGTCATGATACGGTTCGCAATATTTTCGGTCAGCTCATTGGTCTTGCTGGCCATGGCCGTGCGCGCGGCGCTGGTCGTCTTCTAAAGCTAAGGGGCGCGCCCGCTGTTCAGCGATGCGCGCCCCTGCCGTATCCCCGGGATATATAATTATTGTTGCTGCGACCGGCAGCGCGCCAACGGCGCCGCGCCGGCCGTACTCAAGTCCTTACTTCGTCGCGACCGCGGTCGATTCGGACTTGCCTTCGCGATACTTGGCGTGCGCCAGGCGCTCGCACGAATAGGCGCCGTTGTTCGACTTGCCGAAATCGACTGTGCCGGCCTTGTAGTAGCGGCCGCGATCGAGATCGATCCACACGACCTGGTCGGTGCCGCACGAGGCCTGCGCGATCTGGGAGGTAGCGTAATAGGTTGTCTGCGCCTGGGCGGCGGTGCCGAAAGCGGCGGCTGCGAGGGCGAGGCCCAGGGCCAGATGGTTCGTCTTCATGGAATAACTCCTAGGGATGGGTTGATCTAACCATCCTCGATATAGTGCGATTCGTGAAAGAATGCTGCGACGCAATATGTCGCGGGTAAAATAATCCAATCGGACTAGCGATTTCTATCTATCTGATAGGGTGTGAAATTATCTTTCGCGGATGATTGCAAATCAGTACGAAAGCAACAACCTACGGCCATAGTCTCATTAGACTATATTGCAATGCATATAAGGAAATCTCCACCGGATCGCACCGCTGTCCACGGTTGCTGGTGACCTTGTTTCGCGATACCTCAGAGCTATGAGCAGTGCCGCAGACCCGGAAGAGTTCGTCGCCATGTGTGCCAATTGCGGTGCGGTGCTCGCCGGTCCGTTCTGCAGTGCGTGCGGGCAAAGCGTAGAGGCGATCCGGCGTCCGGTCTGGGAATTTATCGAGCACACGCTCGAGACGATCTTCGACTTCGACAAACGCGGCCTTCGGTCCCTGACACTGCTTTTCGTGCCGGGGGAGATGACCGCGCAGTATCTTGCCGGGCGGCGTGCGCGCTTCGTGCCGCCGGTGCGGTTCTATATTTTCGTTTCGTTGCTGTTTTTTCTGGCGATCTGGGCGACGGACACGGCCATCGTCCAATTTCGCAGCGTCGCCTCGCCTGGTGAGCAGGCAGCCGGGAAGGGGCGCTTGGGCATGACCTATTTCTCGCCCTTGGATACCAGCCCGGATCCTTCGGCGACGGCAGCGGCGGACAAGCTGCCGGTCATGGAGGTCGACGGCTACCAGCCGGAATGGGCGCGCCGTCTGTCGGACGGTCTCAAGCATGGGGTCGCGAACCCGGCTTTGCTGAACGGCAATCTGTCGGAGCTGTTTCCGAAGGTGATGTTCGCTTTGGTACCGCTGTTCGGCCTGTTCTCGCGCGGGGTTTATCTGCTGCGCGGAAAGTTCCTGGTCGAACATCTGGTGTTCGCCCTGCATTTCCACACATTCGCCTTCCTGCTGGCGACCGTTCTCGTGCTGATCGGCGCGATCCTGCCGGGAGGCCTTGCCTCCTGGATGTTCTTCCTGCCGGTGTTCGCCTATCTGCTGGTCGCATTGCGCCGTGTTTTCGGCGGCAGCTGGCTCGGCACCGCCGTCAGGGAGGCGGTGCTGCTCTTGCTCTACGGCACGGCCTTCTTTGCCGGCATGATGTTCCTGTTGGGAAGCAGCCTCAGCGAACTCTAGCGCCTGCCGCAGTCAGGTCTCGGAGCCTTGGTTGCGAGCGGGTTGGCCCGATCCTTGAAGGCGCGATGCATGTCGGATCGGGGTCTCTCGAGGCTCGAAAAGCGCTTGATTCAGCCGATCAGGGCTCGGGTCGCGCTGACCAAATCCGGTTGCCGCAATAGACTTTCGCCGACCAGAAAGGCGGTGGCGCGAGCCTCGGCCATGCGACGGAGGTCGGCGGTCGTCTTAAGGCCGCTTTCCGCAACCAGCAGCCGGTCCGTCGGTACGCGCGGCGCCAGGCGCTCGAAGGTCGCGATGTCGGTCTTCAAGGTCTTCAGATTGCGGTTGTTGATGCCGATCATTCCGGCATCCAGCATCAGGGCGCGCTCCAGTTCGGCTTCGTCATGTACCTCGATCAGCACATCCATGCCGAAGCGGGCCGCTTCGGCCGCCAACTCGCTGAGCAGCGCATCGTCCAGCGTCGCGACGATCAGCAGGATGCAATCGGCGCCCAGCGCGCGCGATTCGGCGATCTGATAGGGATCGACGATGAAATCCTTGCGCAGCGCCGGCAGCGGGACCGCCGCCCGCGCCGCTTCGAGGTCGCTGTCCACGCCGCCGAAATAAGGCCCGTCGGTCAGCACCGACAGACAGGCCGCGCCGGCCTCAAGATAGTCGCGGGCGACGGCGGCAGGATCGAAGCCGGGACGGATTTCGCCGCCGCTGGGGGAGCGGCGCTTCATTTCGGTGATCAGGGCGAAATGGCTTGCAGCCGTGCGCTTCAAGGCATCGGCAAACCCGCGCGGTGGGCCGGCGGCGTCGGCCAGCGATTCCACCGCGCCCTGGCTACGATGAGCCCTTTGTGCGGCGACATGCTTTGCCTTGACGGCGACGATCTCGGCAAGGACATCATTCACGTTCCGGCCTCCGCCATATCGACGGCCAGTCGGTCCAGCAGAACCCGGCCACGCCCGTAATCCAGCACATCCGCGCCCAGCGCAACACCGGCAGGCAGGTTCTCTGCTTTTCCGGCCACAACCAGCGCCGCAGCGGCGTTCAGCAACACGATGTTGCGGTAGGGGCCGGTTTCGCCGTCCAGTAGGCGCAGCAGCGCGGCGGCATTGTCGGCGGGCTCGCCGCCCTGGATGTCGGCCAAGGTGGCCCGCGGAAGGCCGGCATCCTCCGGCGTTACGGTGCGGCGCTCGATCCTGCCGTCACGCAGGATCGTGACTTCGCTGGGCCCGGTTATCGTCAGCTCGTCCAGCCCGTCGCTGCCATGAACGACCCAGGCGGAAATCGATCCCAGGCGGTTGAGCGCCTCCGCTACCGGCTCGAGCCAACGCGGCTCGTAGACGCCGACCAGCTGCCGCCGCGTACCGGCTGGATTGGAGAGCGGGCCTGCGAGGTTGAACAAGGTCCGGAAACCCAGTTCGCGCCGGATCGGTCCGACGGACCGCATGGCCGGATGATGGTTCGGCGCAAACATGAAGGTGAGGCCGTGCTTCTTCAGCATCCGCTCGGCGGTTTCGGGGGAAGCCAACGGAATGCCGAGCGCGCCCAGCACATCGGCCGCGCCGGAGCGCGAGGAGGCCGCGCGGTTGCCGTGCTTGGCGACGGGCACGCCGCAGGCCGCAACGACGAAGGCAACGGCGGTCGAGATGTTGAGTGTGCCGTGGCCGTCGCCGCCGGTGCCGCAGCAATCGATGGCGTTGTCGGGACCGTCGATCTTGATTGCGTGCCGGCGCATGGCGCGCACGGCCGCGGTCAGCTCGGCGACCGTCTCGCCCCGCGTCGCCATGGCGGTCAGGATGCCGCCGATCTGGGCGGGCGTTGCGCCGCCGCCGACAATCGCCTCGAAGACCGCTTCGGCCTGCTCTTCCGTCAGGCCCGCGCCGTTCACGAGGCGCGCCAGCAGGGGCTGGAGCGCGGTGGCCTCGGTCACGCCGCTTTCCTCGTCCCGGCAAGATCGAGGAAGTTGGCCAGTATGTCGTGCCCGTGCTCGGACGCGATGCTCTCCGGATGGAACTGCACGCCGTGAATCGGCAGTGTCTTGTGCGCCAGCCCCATGATCAGCCCGTCGGCGGTTTCAGCGGTGATCCTCAGGTCGGCGGGCAGCGTGGCGCGCTCGACAATCAGCGAGTGGTAGCGGGTGACGTTGAACGGCGAGGGCAGGCCGCTGAAGACACTCGTGCCGTCATGCGTGATCGGGCTTACCTTGCCGTGCATCGGGAAGGGCGCGCGGATCACCTTGCCGCCGAATTCCTGACCGATGGCCTGGTGCCCGAGGCAGACGCCGAGCAGCGGCACGCGGCGCTCGGCGCAGAGCCGGATAAGCTTGAGGCAGATGCCGGCCTGGTCCGGGGCGCACGGGCCGGGCGACAGCACGATGGCAGCCGCGCCGATGGCGAGTGCTTCTTCCGCCGTCGCGGCATCGTTGCGCAATACCTGCGTGTCGGCGCCCAAGTCGCCCAGGAACTGCACCAGATTGTAGGTGAAGCTGTCGTAGTTATCGATAAGCAGCAGCTTCATCGGTTGCTCTCGTGATCGGCAAAGGCGGCGGCCTGTTCGGCCGCGCGGAACAGGGCCGCGGCCTTGTTGACCGTCTCCTGATATTCGGATTCGGGATCGCTGTCGGCAACCACCCCGCCGCCGGCCTGGACGTGAAGCACGCCGTCCTTAATGACGGCGGTGCGCAGCGCGATGCAGGTGTCGAGCGCGCCGTCCGAGCCGAAATAACCGACCGCGCCGCCATAGACGCCGCGACGGGACACTTCGACCTCGTCGATGATCTCCATCGCGCGAATCTTGGGGGCGCCCGAAACCGTGCCTGCCGGAAAGCCCGCGAACAGCGCGTCGACGGCATCCAGCTCGGGTTTGATCTGGCCGGTGACGTTGGAAACGATATGCATGACGTGCGAGTAGCGCTCGATCACCATGCGCTCGGTGACCTCGACGCTGCCGATCGCGGCGA
>DATJHU010000048.1:0-23705 GCA_035493715.1 Alphaproteobacteria bacterium
CCTTGCCATGGAGCTGGATTTCCTCGGTGTACTGCGCCTCGTTATTGGACCATTGCTGGTTGTTCCCAGGGATGCCGAGATAGAGGATGTGGTTGCCGATCGGCGACATGTCGTCGGTTGCCAGCTGCTTGTAGACCCGCGCCGCCGCGATGTTCTTGAGGGTCAGGGACTCCGAGATGTCCCAGGTCGCGATGTCGGTGAAGCCGTAGAAGTAGTCCTTGCCGATGCCTTGCAGATCGTCGCCCACAACGGCACGCACGCCGGCGGCCCGTTGCTTGTTGAAGTTTTTGATCAAGTCCGGATAGAACGCATACGAATTCGGCGTCGGCCCCAGCGTCACCCCGGGCGCGAACTGGAAACCGGGATTGATGAAGCTGACGATCGTTCCGGTGCCGTTGGTGTGCTGCCAATAGCCGTCATAAAGCAGATAGTTCTGGAAATCGTCCGTCGGCTTCAGCGTCACGCCGATGCGCCAGGCGTAGTAATCCTTGTTATCGAGGTCCTTACCGGTGAGCAGGTTCTGCGTATAGCCGTCGCGCTGCTGCATCTGGCCGGCGGCGCGGACCAGCAGCTTGTCCTCGACGATCGGGATGTTGACCGCGAATTCGTTTTCCTTGTTGCCGTAATTGCCGAAGGTCGTGCGGAAATAGCCTTCGAACTGGTTGGTCGGCTTCTTCGGCTGGATCGAAATCAGGCCGCCGACCGAATTCTTGCCGAACAGCGTGCCCTGCGGACCTTTGACGATCTCGACATCCTCAAGGTCATAGAGATTGCCGTCCGACAGGCCATGCTGCAGGCCGGTGCCGATCTGATAGTCGGCGTTTCCCAGCGGCACCTCGGCAAAATAGATCTCGGTCCCGGGAAGGCCGCGCAGGCGCAATATGTTGGAAAAGGGCGCGTTGGCATCCGACTGGTTCGACTGTGCGCCGATCGACGGTACGTAGCGCACCAGGTCGCGGATTTCCTTGATCTGGTGCTTTTCGATCGCCGTCTGGTTGAAGACCGTGACGGCAAGCGGAATGCTCTGCACCTTTTCCTCGCGGCGGCGGGCGGTCACGACCACTTCCGCGATCTCGCCGTCTTCCTGACGCACGGCCGCGGGCCGGGGCCCGGCCGCCGAGGACTTGTCCGGCATCTTGATCACGACGGTCGTCGGATCGATGAATTCGGCGGAAAGCTGCGGGCCGATCAGCTGGCGCAGCGCGTCGGCGGGCTCCAGCGTTCCGGACACGCCGGCGCTCTGCCGCGTTTCCAGCCCCGGGGCGACCGTTACCTGGATGTGCGCCTGGTTGGCGAAAGCGTTGAGCGCGGTCGCCAAATTCTGCGGCGGAATGTCGAACTTCACCGGATCGGCGAGTGCGGCGGGCGCGGTAAACAGCATCCCGGCCAGAATCATACCGGATGCGGTCTTGAGCGCGGTTTTCGTGACGCGCGCCGAACGGTTCCTGGCGACCAGAATCATCGGTCCCTCCCCAAATTATGTCCGCCTCTATTGGCGGCTTATCGGTAAGACGGACCGGCCGGTGAATTTCGCACCGGTGATGCAATTTTTTCGCAGCGAGCGGGTTAACGGTCCTTGCGCTTCGCCGCCAGTAACAGGCGATCGCCTGCGACCTGGACCTGCACGGGATAGACACGCGCCAGGCCGGCGGCCCAATGGTCCAGCTCGCCGATCGAGACCGTCCCCGTATAGTGCAGCGCGCCGACAGACGGATCCTGGACGACAATATCCTTCATCGAGTAACGCTGCAGATCGGCGACGACTTTCTCCAGCGGCTGGTCGATATAGGCCAGCTGCCCGTCCCGCCAGGCCGTCGCCAGCCCGGCGTCGACATGGCGGATCGCACCCCGCGTCGCGCCGAACGACATTTGCTCGTCGCGCATCAGCCTGACGCCGTTCCTGCCGGCCTGGGCGCCGGTGCCGACCTCGACCGCGCCCTGGATGACGGTCACGGTCACGTTGCCGGGGTCCGACCGCACGTCGAAGGCGGTGCCGATATCCTCGATCCAGCCGGCGCCGGCATAGACTCGGAAGGGCCGCGCCGCGTCGTGGGCGGCGGTGAAGATCGCCTCTCCTGACGTCAGCTTGAAGGTCCGCTCCCTTGCCAGCATCAGCACTTCCAGATGCGCCTCGGGCCCCATCACGATGGCGGAACCGTCGGGCAGGGTCAGCTGCTTTTCTTCGCCCCGCCCCGTGTCATAGACCACCGGTGCCGGGGTAGGTCCGTCGGCCGTCCGGTACTCGACCGCAACCACTGCGCCGACCAGAAGCGAGGCCGCTGCCAGCCCCATCCAGGAGCCGCGCGACAACTGTGGACCGCGACGGATCGGGTCGGCCGGACTGGCCTCGATCCCCGGCCGGAGCGCGGCGACCGGCTGGGCGCCGTCATAGGGGTCGTTCGCCAGTTCCAAGGCCGTCGGCCGCGAGATCGACAGGCCGCGGGCCGCGTTCCAGAGGTCGCGGCAGGTTTCGAAGGCGCGGCGATGCTCCGGGCTTTCCGCCAGCCAGCCGCGCCAGCGCAGCCGCGTCTGCGGATCGGCCGCGCCAATCTCGAGCGCCAGCAGGCACTCGGCCGCCTGCTCGTTCAAACTGCTGTTCTCGGTCGGCTTCATCGAATCCCGCTGCCGCTATTGCCCTTTGTCATCTAAATGATGGACGGACGAGGCTGTTGATTTCGCACCCTTTCTTGTCGGGCGCGGTTCGACGCCGGCGCCTTCCAGCCGGGCGTGGCAATGTTCGATGGCGCGCACCGCATATTTGCGCACCATGGTTTCGGACATGGCCATGCGCAGCGCCACCTCCTTGTTCGAGCAGCCTTCGAAGCGGAGCAGGATGAAGACCATCCGGCATTTCGGCGGCAATTCCTCGATCGCCGCACGGATCAGCGCCAGCTCCTCGCGCGCGGCCAGTCGGGTTTCCGCCGACGGCGTCGCGTCCGAGATTGCATCGGCGGCCGCGCTGTCGAGCGGTTCCGCGGCGGCCACGCGCTGGTGGCGCATATGGTCCATCGCCAGGTTGTGGGCGGTCCGGTAGAGAAAACTGCGCGGCGACCGCATCCCGCCGTCCGGCACGACATAGACTCGCGCGAAAGCTTCCTGGGTCAGGTCCTCCGCCACGTCCGCCGAAGAAACCAGCCGCGACAGATAGCGCACCAGATGGCGCCGATGCCGCCCGAAGAACTCGGCGAAGCCATTGTCAGCCATCGCTTGGCTTATCCCGAAGACCGACCAAATCTGCCATCGCGGCGCTTCCCCCTGCCGGCCTTGTCGAGCGGCCTTCCTGATAGGACGTATTGAACCCGCCTTTCCGAACGCCGTCATGCGATTTTTTCGTTAGGCTCGCCGACGGTGCGTTTCGAAGGGCCCGGTTCGTCGAACTCTTGGGGACAAATCGGGGAGGGGCACTATGGGCAGTCTGGACGGCAAGGTGGCGATCGTCACCGGCGCGGGGCAGGGCGTGGGCGAGGGGATTTCGGTCGCGCTCGCCAAGGAAGGCGCGGCGATCGTTGCCGCCGGGCGGACAGCGGCGACGTTGGCCAAGGTCTGCGGCCGCATCCAGGCGCTAGGCGCCCAGGCACTGCCGCTCATTTGCGACGTGATGAAACCTCAGGATATTGCCCGTGCGGTCGAGACGACACTGACCGCCTTCGGCGGCATAGACATACTGGTCAACAACGCGCAGATCATCCACAACCATCCGCTCGACGAGATCGACGACCGGATGTTCGCCGACGTATTCGAATCCGGCCCGTGGGCGACCTTCCGCTTCATGAAGGCGGTGCGGCCGCATATGACCGCCAGGGGCGGTGGCAACATCATCAATCTGGCGAGCTCCGCCCCGGTGCGCTGGGACGCCAAGGGGTTCGGCGTCTATTCGGCCGCAAAGCAGGCGATCCGGTCCTTAAGCCGCGCCGCCGCGCACGAATGGGCGCTGGACGGAATCCGGGTGAACACCATCGCACCCTTCGCCAGTTCGCCGGCGCTGGATTATTGGGTGGAGGTCGATCCGGATGCAGCGAATGCCACGCTGGCGACCATTCCGCTCGGCCGTATCGGCGACCCGGAAACCGACATCGGCCGGGCCGTCGTCTTCCTGGTCGGCGAGGATGCGCGATATGTTACGGGGGTTACCCTGCCGCTCGATGGTGGGCAGGCCAATTTCGGCTAGTTCCGGTTAAATATTTCCCGGTGAAGTAATCGCGATTCCACTGGCGTACCCGTAAGAAATCCTGGAGAGTGAGAGGCCAAAGGCTTCATAGTGCGTCCATTTTTCCGAAAATGACGAAGCATCTGGCGGCTTGATCCGCCATGTTTCTGAAGTACCGGAGGACGCGTCAACTTGCTCAACTCGCCGGAGTAACGAACCATGCCAAAAGGAATTGTCAGACTGAATCGCCTCTCACTCCTCGCCGCGGCGTCCCTCACCTGCCTTGCCGGTGCCGCATCCGCGCGCGAGGTCGCCCAGATGATGGAGCGCGCCCCGCAGGCGCTGACATCGTCGTTCGACATCTATATCCCGCTGCAGAACCACGCGGCGCTGGAGAAGCTCGAGGTCGCGCAGCATACGCCGGGCAACGCGCTGTACCATAAGTGGCTGACGCCGAAGGAGTTCGAGGCCCGCTTTGCGCCCGACGCGGCGACGATCGACAGCATCCGCAAGGAACTGCGTCAGAAAGGGCTGGAGATCACAGAGACGCACACCCACAGTATCCGCGTATCCGGCACGGTGTCGGCCATCGAGCACGCGTTCAGCACCCAGCTTTCGCGCGCCCGTTTCGCCAGCGGCAAGGAAGTGCTGGCGGCCGGCCGGGCGATGACCATGACGCCCAAGCTCGCGGCGGTGCATGCGGTGGTGCCCGAATTTTCAGGCGTCATCCATATGCAGTCCTTCGCCCATCGCAGCGCCAACGACAAGCCGTTGAACCGCTACGGCGGCGCCGGCCCCTACTGGTTCACAGACCTGAAGCAGGCTTACCAATGGCCGAGCTACAAGCTCCTGACCGGAAAGGGCGTCACGATCGGCATCCTGATGGAGGCTGGTTACAGCAAGGCCGACACCGACGCTTATTTCGCGCATGAAAAACTGGCGACGCCGAAGATTACGGAAATCAACATCAACGGCGCCCCCCCTTACGACAAAAAGAATCCCTTCAACTCGGCCGAAACCCAGCTCGACATCCAGCAGTCGGGGGGCATGGCGCCGGACGCGCACATCATCCACTACAACATCGCCGACCTTTATGACGCGACGATCCTGGGGGCGCTCACCACGATCATCCAGGGCAGCAGCACGGTCGACGGCAACGTCGCCGACGTGGTCAGCATGTCGTTCGGTGGGCCGGAACTGTTCTATACGCGGGCATATAACGGCGGCGTCGACTACACCGGCTTCCTGACGATTTATGACGACATGTTCGCGCAGGGGAACGTCCAGGGGATCAGCTTTGTGGCCAGCAGCGGCGACGGCGGCGCGAAGCCGCTTCCGGCGGTTGCCTGTTTCGATGCGAAGGCGAAACCGAATTGCGGAAAGTGGCAGTTCAGCGTGGAATCGCCGGCCTCCAGCCCGCATGTCACAGGGGTCGGCGGCACGAACCTGACAACGACCGAGCCTACGAGCAAGACAGACCTGAATTCGGCTTATGTCAGCGAATCGGCGTACGGCGATCCGCTGGCGTCCGATATCTTCTACGGAACGCCCGCCAAGGGCGCGGAGTGGGGTTCGGGCGGCGGCAAGAGCATTGTCTATCCGGAGCCCTCGTTCCAGGCGCTGGTCGATACGGGTTCGACCACGCGCGCGGTTCCCGATGTCTCCCTGCATATGGGCGGGTGCCCGCAGGGCGCGAAGACCCCGTGCCCTGCGGTCGACAGCTCCGTTGCGGTCGGCATCGATGGAAGTTTCTACGGCTTCATCGGCACCAGCGCCTCGGCGCCTGACTTCGCCGGCCTGACCGCGCTCAAGATCCAGCGTCTGGGAACGCGCCTGGGCAACCAGAACTTCGAGATCTACGCGCTGGCGGCTGCCCAGGCCGCAGGCGGCGGGCTGAAGGTCTTCCGCCCCGCCATCCCGGGCAACAACGGTTATGGCACGCGCCCGGGCTATGACTTTGTGCTGGGCAACGGCACGCTGCGGGCCACGTCATTCCTGCTCGCACCGATGATGGCAAAGGCCGGAATCCCGCAGACGCCCAGCAACCCGTAAGGGGGCAGAGGGTCGCAAAGAAGGGCCTGCGGGCGTTTAGCCCGCAGGTACCGGCTGCAGCCGCTCGACGGCGGACAGGCACCTTCGGCTGACTTGCGGCCTAGCCGGCTGCGTTCGTGTCGGCGTCGGAATAGTCGGCGACCTGGATCCAGAGTTGCGTGCCGCGAAGACGCGCGTGGCTGGCAAGCGGCGGCGCCAGAAGGCCGAGCAGGCCGAGCCCGGCCATGGCCGGGGCGACCAACCGCGGCGCGTGGCGCCAGATTGTCCGCGGCACGCCAAGCTCCTTGGCCTGATCGGCGCCGAACAGGGCGTAGGCCAGACCCTGGAAGGCTTTTTGCAGAGCGCGGCCGCGCCAGCCGCTCTGCGCCAAGACCGTGGGTACAGCTCCGAACAATGCGCTCATCAACAGCTTCGCCGCGTCTCCTGGCGGCGGTTCGCTGTCGAAAAGCCGTTCGGTGAAACGGATGGCTTCTTCCTCGGTTGTGAACAACAGCTCCGGGTCGACACCCAGCAGGTGCGAGGAATAGCGCCAGAGTTGCATCACCGCCTCGGACTCCTCGGCCGAGACACGCACGCCAATGCGGCGCAGGCCCTGCAGCCAGAAAGCGGAGAGGAAAGCACTCATGGCCGCGGTATAGGCTTGCGACATCGGCATGCCGTCGCGCGCCACATCCCAATTCGGGGCGGCCAACATCGCGCGGCGCGTCCGCGCATGCAGCATGCGGATACGCAGAGTGAGCCGGAACCCCTCTGATTCGCGCTGCAGGCCGAACGGCATGAAGGTTTCGATGACAAAGCGCGCCGTTCGCCGGCCGCGTTTAACCGCGCCGCTGATCAGCGTATCGGTCAGGGCGAGCGGCTTGGCGCCCCGGCCCAGACGGTAGAACAGCGGCGTCGCGTAGCAGCCGAGCACCGCCGCACCGAAGATATTGGCGCGGAGCATCGTCGCGGAGGCGCGGTTGAGCACGCTCCAATCGACCCAGAACGGGACATGGTCCACAGAGGCGAAGAAATCGATCAGGCTTTGCGGCGGATCGGCGACGGCGCCGATGCCGTCGTTCAGCGCGGTTTCGAACATCGCCCGGCCATGCCCGCCGAGAGCGTCCAGGTCTGCCACCAGCGCGTCCGCCAGGGGGTCGCCCATCGCGCGAAACCGGACGAGCGCGTCCTGCTGGTGGCTGCCGCCGAATGCGATCGTCTTTGCCTTGTCCTGTTGCCGGGTCATTTCGACCGTCGCTCGAGCTCAAGGCGAAGAAGACCGCGCCATACGGCGTCGGGCAGGATTCGATGCAGCCAGGGTATAGGGCCGTTCGCCACCGGGTAACGGAGCCGCTCCGTCCCGTCGGTTGCCGCGCGGAAGATCGTTTTCGCGACAATATCCGGTGCGGGCAGGCCGGCGTTCATCCGGTCCGACATGGTCCGGAATTTCTTGAGATCGTCTTTGTATGCCTCGTGCTCTGCCCAGTCGGTGCTGGCGCCCAGGAAGTTGGTCCTGATCGGTCCCGGTTCGATCACCTTCACACGGATGCCCAGCGGCCGAAGCTCGAAACGCATCGATTCCGACAGGCCTTCGACAGCGAATTTCGTGGCGTGGTAGGCGGCGGCGAAGGGAAAGGCCATGCGCCCGCCGATCGACGCGATATTGACGATAACCCCCGCCTTGCAGGCGCGCATGGTCGGCAGGACCTGCTGCGTGACAGCAACGAGCCCCAGCAGGTTTGTGTCCACCTGCCGACGGAACTGGTCCGGGGTCAGCGCCTCGAGGGGGCCCAGCAGGGCATAGCCGGCATTGTTGATCAGCACATCGATCGCGCCAAATCGCTGGACGACCGCGTCGACAGCGGCGGCGATGGTTTCATCCCGCGTCACGTCGATCGGCACCACCAGCAGCCGCGGCGATTCCGGGCCGAGCGTGCTCCGGCCTGGGGTGCGCATGGCTGCAGCCACGTTCCAGCCGGCGGCGAGGAAATGCCGCGCCGTCGCTTCGCCGATCCCGCTCGATGCGCCCGTGATCAGAACTGTTTGCGGCACGTTTCGGCTCCCCTAGATCGTATAACCGAGGGCCGCCAGCCCCGGCGCGCAGGCTTCGGTCAGCGCGCGCTGTTCCTCAGGTGGCAGTGTCTTGTATTTCTTCTGCGTCGGACGCGGAACGGCAGCCGCGGCGTCAAGCCATTCCTTGTCGGCGAGGGACGGGTCGATAAAGCGGATCATCCGGTCCAGCATCTCGCGCGGATTGTCCTGCAGCTCCTCGAACCGGAGATTCAGCACGCGTTCGGGCGGCAAGGTGGAGAAAGTCTCCTGGCCGATCAGCGTCAACCGGCTCCAGAACGCACCGAATTGGGGCAGCGTCGCCTTTGCCGCCAGTTTCGGGGTGTCGACCAGCCGGAAGAACAGCTGCTCCATCCGGACTTCGAACATGTTCGCGTCCGCACGCTCGAACTTGCGGTAGAGATCGAGGCCCAGCCGGCGCGAGGCTTCGATCATCGCGACCAGGATGCGGAAGTTGGGGTGGCTGGTCATCGACATCGCCGTGTCGCGGCCGTCGCGAAAGACATGGATCACGCGCGCATCCGGAAACAGCTTCAGCAATTTCCGGGCATACATCAGCGACCCGCCCGACCGCTCGACCCAGACGCGCCGGTTGAACTTGCGCCCCAGATGGTCGAACACCGACTGGTAGTGCGCGGCAAGGTCCATGCGTGGCAGCGCGCCGACGGTTCCCGCCAACTCGTCGAACAGCGCTTCATGCTGATCGGTAAGGTGCGGCAGCGTGACCAGCGCGATGGGCGGAATGTCCTCGGCGTGAAAGCGCGTCCCCGGCGTTCCGAGCGGATAGAGCACCTCGTCCATCACCTTGCCGCCCTGCATCATCGCACGCAGGGCCGGGCTCTGGCGGCTATAGACACGCCACATCTCGGCGCCCGTCGGCCGGCGATGGGCAAAGGCCTCCTGTCCGAGCAGGACCAGGAATTCGGAAAGGCTCAGTACGGCGGGATGCCGGTTCAGCAGCTCGGAAATCATCGTCGAGCCGCACCGGCCGGTGCTGAAGATCAGGACCGGCGGAATCGTGAACGGGCTCATGACATCCGACCTCTTTTTCCCGGCCCTTTGTTGCTCCAGGCAATAGCATGTGCGCATCCGGCCAGGAAGGCCGGACAATGCGCTTGAAAAGAGATCAGGCTGCCATGTGGCCCCTGAATATGCTGCGGAAAATCAGCTCAGCGCGATGTTCAGATGCTGGCTCATATTGCCGACCAGCGTGACATTGATGTGCTTCGATCTGTACCGCCAGCCACCGGCCGCTTTTTCGAACACATCGGTGTAACGGCCGCAGGCGATCGGCTGCAGCGGCAGTTTCGGCGTGGCCTGCAGGACGGTGAAACAGGAATGCACGCTGATCCCGCCATCGGGCAGGTCGGTGAACTCCAGATTGGTCACGACGTGGTGCGTGTTCAGTGTGCCGTTGTCGTAGGGCTTGTTGATGTCCCGCCAGTAATTGCCGATGGTTTCGGCGCCCTCGAGCACCATGTCGGTCTTGTTGGCCGTGACCTTAGCGTGGGCAAACAGATTGCCCAGATCCGTCCACTGGCAGGTGTCGACATAGCGTGTGTAGCGGAAGATCAGGCTTTCGATCGCGTTCCTGTCGGCGAATTCCATCTGCTTCCCCCTGTTCTTAAGCATCGACCATAGATTCGACGTTCGGCGTGCGCGAAACGAAACCGCCTCTGGCCGGACATTGGCACAAATCTTGCTGGTGCTTGAAGTGACAAACTTCCGGAGCCCGAGGGTGCCCATCGTTGAAGGTTCTATTGGCAGACGACAATCAGGAGCGCGCGGATGCTGTTGCGCGCCGCCTGTCCGATGCCGGCATCGTTGAGATCGTAAGGGTCGAACCCGGCCAGCGTTTGATCGACATCGTCGAGGCGGCGAAGCCGGATGTGCTGATTGTCGACATGTCGCGGCCGGATCGCGACAGCCTGGAAAGCATCCGTGAGGTCAGCGCGCAGGCGCCTATTGTCCTGTTCGTAGACCGCGACGATCCCGGCTTCATGCAAGACGCCATCGACGCCGGCGTCAGCTCTTACAATCTGATGGGCAGTTCGATTCCCGACGTGAAGCCGATCGCGCAAGCCGCGGTCGCCATATTCCGCCGCTACCGCAAGGTGGCGGAGGATCTGGAGAAGGCGGAAAACAAGCTCGGCGAGCGCGATATCGTGCAGAAGGCTAAGGCCAGGTTGATGAAGGAACGGGGAATGACGGAACCGCAGGCGCACAAATATCTGCGCCAGACCGCGATGAACCAGGGAAAGCGCATCGTCGACATAGCCTGGAACCTGCTCGGCGGCGCGGGGAAGGAAAGCTGACCATGGCCACGGCTCTCACCATCGGCCTTTTGCGCCTGACCGACGCCGCGCCGGTGATCGTTGCTTACGAACATGGGCTGTTTGCGGCGCACGGCGTGGACGTCCGGCTTTCCGTCGAGCCGTCTTGGGCCAATGTCGCCGATAAGCTGACCTATGGGCGGCTGCAGGCGGCCGTTATGCTGCCGCCGCTGGCGTTCGCCGTTTCGCTCGGGCTGCGCGGCGCCGGAACCCCGCTGATCGTGCCGATGGCGCTCAGCCTGGGCGGAAACACGGTGACCGTCTCCTGCGCGCTGGCCGAGGCGTTGGCGCCGGAGACCGGTATGGATGCGCTGGCGATCGGCGCGCGCCTCCGCGCCTATCGCGCGGGGATGGACCGCCCGTTACGCTTCGCCGTCGTGCACAGCTTCTCGACGCATAACCTGCTGCTGAAATACTGGCTCGCCGCCTCGGGGTTGGCGCAGCCCGCTGATGTTGAGATTTCCGTCATTCCGCCGGCCGAGACGGTCGACGCGCTGGCGACCGGCCGGATCGACGGGTTTTGCGCCGGGGCGCCGTGGGGCGCGGTCGCGGCGCATGCCGGCGTCGGCCGGCCCTTGCTGCCGTCCACCGCCATCTGGTCCAACCACCCGGAGAAGTGCCTCGCGGTTTCCAAGGCATGGGCCGATGCAAATCCGACGGCCCTTGCAGGGATGATGACTGCCCTGCTTGAGGCGGCACGGTTCTGCGATGCGCAGGGCAATGCCGAAGAAGTCGCGGGAATCCTGGCTCAGGACCGCTATCTGGCGCTCGATCCGGCGGTTATTCGCGATGTGTTGCCGACGTTCTTTGCCGGCGCCGCCAATTTCCCATGGAAGTCCCACGCCGGCTGGTTCCTTCAGGAGATGGCGCGTTGGGGGCTGCTGCCGACGGAAGCGGACCGGGGCGCGGCGTTGGGGATTTATCGGCCTGACCTGCTGCGCGCCGTGGCGGAACCGGCGGGGATATCGATGCCAATCGGCGATACCAAGCAAGAGGGCGCCCATGCCGGGCACTGGACCGTGAAGGCAGCGCAGGCACCGATCCAAATGGGTGGCGATCGCTTCTGCGACGGGGCTGTTTTCGAATTCTGACATAACATCGGTCGATCAAAGGATTGCCGAAAAATGCGGCAGCGCTGCATCGCAATGCGGCACAGGGAGTTTCGGCAGGCGCCTACAGCTCTGAAGTTTCTCTGATTTTGGGCCGGGTCGGTATTGGTCTGAATTTTGCAGTGCAGCATTCTGCCCGGCTCCGCTTTTGCGCGCCGGACCAGGTTGCCATCAACGGCGAGGCTGCCTGACGCGGGACACGCGTGTCCGTTGTCCCACACCTATTCGGACCGGCCAATGGCGGCCGATCCAGGGAAATTCCCGCGCCTTGCCTCGCTTTATCTCAGATATCGATCCGCGATCTCAGACAGGTCAGGCCGGCCCGGCGTTTCCCGCTCGGGAGAAATCAAATGAGGAAAACCTATCGTCCGACCGGCGCTCGTTTTGTCAGCGGCGCAACGCGTATTGCTTTGACCATGCCGATTTTGGCCGGCGCGTTCTGTATTATGAGGGCGGATCCGGCCGCCGCCGATTCTCTATCGGAAGCCTTCACGGAGGGCACGCCCTCGCTGGAGGTGAGACCGCGCTATGAGTTCGTCGACCAGAACGGCAAGGCGGGCGCCGAGGCCTTCACGATGCGCACCTTGCTCGGCTTTTCAACCAAGTCGATCGACGACTTCGGCGCTACGCTTCAGATCATCAACGTCGCCGATTTCGCGGGCAATTATAACAGCCTTGTCAACGGCAAGACCCGCTACGCGTCGATCCCCGATCCCAGCGCGACCAACGTCAACCAGGCCTATCTCACCTATTCCGGTGTGCCGGATACCGTGGTGACGGCGGGACGCCAGATCATCAACCTGGACGATACCCGCTTCATCGGGAATGTCGATTTCCGCCAGAACATGCAGACATTCGACGCATTGACCGCAACCGCCAAGCCGCTGCCGGATCTGAAGTTTGTCGCGGGGTATTCGTGGGGCATCAAGAATGTCGTCAATCGTCACCTGCCGGCTCGGATCTTCATCGCTGAGGGTTATTGGACTCCGTCCCAGACAATCGCCGTCGAGGCGTTCGGCTATTGGTACGGCAACGAGGCGGGCAGCGTGATCGCAGGTGCGGCCGGTTGCGGGATTACGGGGGCACAGGCCTGCAACAGCGCCACCTACGGTCTTCGCGCCCATGGTGAGGTTCCTTTGCCCAGCGATTTCAAGCTGGAATACAAGGCGACCTATGCCCACCAGACCTCTTATGACGGCGGCAGTTCGCTGATCGACGCCGATTTCTTCCAAGCGCTGGGAAAGGTCCGCTGGCAGAATTTCAACGCGGGCGTCGAATATATGCTGATGGGCGGCAACGGCGCTGGGACCTATGGATTCCAGACGCCGCTCGCGACCCGCCATGCCTTCAATGGCTGGGCGGAAGTGTTTCTGACAACGCCTCCGGGCGGCCTGTCGACGGTCGACGCCTTTGTCGGCGCCGACATTTCCGGCGTGACCGCGGCCGCCAAGTACTACCGGTTCCGCTCGGACTATAAGGACCAGTCCTATGGCGATGAATGGGACCTGTCGCTGACCTATAAGTTCAGCGACCGCCTCCAGGCCGGCGTCGAATATGCCGACTACCATGCCGACGGATTTGGGGCGAGCACGCAGGCCGGCTGGCTCTTCGGAAAGGTCACCTACTAGGCAAACTGGCAAGGTCGATGCTGCTCAGAAAGGCAGCATCGACCGTTGCGCTGCAATATTTTTAAGCATTTGGCACCAATGGAAAATCATCGACCGGCTGTTTTCCGTCCATTCCCGATTGGCACAAATGTTGCAGTGCATCTAGCGTTGGCGGACGCGTAACGCGCCGCCGGCGAGGCCGCTCCAATGGCGGTTCGGCCTCCAGCCGGGACATTCGATCCGATGTCCCAAACGGCTCTCGGGCGATCAATGGCGATTGCTCATCCGGCCTGATGCGGTCGGCAGGATTCGCGAACATGAATACCAACGTTTCCGGGGGCTTCCTCAAGGCTGGGCACCTTCCCACGCTCGTCTCCGCATTTCTCTATTTCGATCTCTCCTTCATGGTGTGGGTGATCCTTGGGCCCTTGGGCGTCCAGATCGCCAAGACGCTGGGCCTCGATCCCGCGCAGAAAGGATTGATGGTCGCGGTGCCGGTCCTGGCCGGCGCCTTCCTTCGCATCGTCAACGGCGTCCTGGTCGACCATTTCGGGCCGAAGAAGACCGGCATCTTCGCACAAGCCGTGGTGATCGCCGGATTGGTGGCCGCCTGGCTGCTCGGCATCCACAGCTACGCGCAGGTTCTGATCCTGGGCGCGGTGCTCGGGATGGCGGGTGCGTCTTTCGCCGTCGCCCTGCCGCTGGCCTCGCGGTGGTATCCGCCGCAGCATCAGGGCATGGCGCTCGGCATAGCCGGCGCCGGCAATTCCGGCACCGTGCTCGCCGCCTTGTTCGCGCCGTCTCTGGCCGTGGCCTTCGGCTGGAACAACGTGCTGGGCCTGGCCGCGATTCCGCTGGTTGTGGTTCTTGCGATCTATAGCCTGCTCGCCAAGGACAGCCCGAACCGGCCGCCGAGCAAGTCGTTGGTCGATTATTTCAACGTGCTGAAGGTCGGCGACGCCTGGTGGTTTATGGCCTTCTACAGCGTCACCTTCGGTGGCTTCGTCGGCCTCTCGTCGTCGCTGACGATCTATTACAACGACCAGTACGGGCTGGCGCCGGTTCATGCAGGCTATGCCACGGCTGCCTGTGTGTTCGCCGGTTCGATGCTGCGGCCGGTCGGCGGTGCGCTGGCCGACAAGTTCGGCGGCATCAAGACGCTGTCGGCCATGTATATGGTCGCGGCGGCCGCCCTGATCGTGGTCAGCTTCGGCTTGCCCCAGCTTTGGATGGCTATCGCCGCCTTCGTGGTCGGCATGGGCGCGCTCGGCATGGGCAACGGCGCGGTCTTCCAGCTGGTGCCGCAGCGCTTCGGGCGCGAGATCGGAGTCATGACCGGGCTGGTCGGCATGATGGGCGGCGTCGGCGGCTTCTACCTAGCCTCCAGCCTCGGCTTCTCCAAGAGCATGACCGGCAGCTACCAGGCCGGCTTCCTCATCTTCGCCGTCCTGGCGCTCGTCGCACTGCTCAGCCTCACCGGGGTCAAGAAGCACTGGCGCGCACGCTGGGGCAGCCTGTCCAACGCCGTCCGGATCTGAGGGAGAGCCAAAGATGAACATGATCCATCGCCGGGAACGGCTGGTCGTCATCGGCAACGGCATGGCCGGGATGCGGGCGGTCGACGAGCTGCTGAGGCGTGACCCGATCCGCTACCAGATCACGGTCTTCGGCGCCGAGCCGCACGTGAACTACGACCGTATCGCCCTCTCCTCCGTGCTCGCGGGGGAGAAGGAGATGGCGGACATCATCATCAACCCGCTGGCCTGGTACGGCGAGAACGGCATCCGCCTGTGCGCCGGCGATCCCGTGGTCTCGATCGACCGGGCGGCGAAGACGGTGACGGCGGAAAGCGGTCGGGTCGAGCCCTATGACAGACTGCTGATCGCCACCGGCTCAAAACCGGTGGTGCCGCCGATTCCGGGGCTGGAATTGCCCGGCGTCTGCGCCTTCCGCGACATCGCCGACATCGACCAGATGATCGGCGCGTCGGAACAGTACAAGAAGGCCATCGTTATCGGCGGCGGCCTCCTCGGCCTGGAGGCGGCCAACGGCCTGATGAAGCGCGGCATGACCGTCGCCGTCGTCCATCTCATGGACACGCTGATGGAACGGCAGCTCGACCAGACGGCGGGCAAGCTGCTGCAGCGCGAGCTGGACGAGCGGGGCATGAATTTCTTCATGAACGGCCAGACCGAGGAGATCTTCGGCAATGGTCGGGCCGAGGGCGTCCGCCTGGCGGACGACCGCGAGGTGCCGGGCGACCTGGTGGTCATGGCGATCGGCATCCGCCCGAATATCGACCTCGCCAGGCAATGCGGCCTCGATCTCAATCGCGGGATCGTCGTCTATGACGACATGCGGACCTCCGACCCCGACATCTTCGCGGTCGGCGAATGCGTGGAGCATCGCGGCAAGACCTACGGCCTCGTCGCGCCGCTCTATGAGATGGCCAAGGTCTGCGCCGATCATCTGGCGGGCGACGAGGCCACGGTCTCGAACTATGCCGGCTCGATCCTTTCGACCAAGCTCAAGGTCACCGGCGTCGATCTTTTCTCGGCTGGGGATTTCCAGGGCGGCGAGGAATATACCGACCTCACCTTCCACGACACGGCGAAGCAGACATACAAAAAGCTGGTCATGCGCGACGGGCGCCTGGCGGGCGTCGTGCTGTATGGCGAGGTGACCGACAGCGCCTGGTATCTCGACCTGCTGCGCAAGCGGGAGGACATCACCGCATTCAAGGAAGCGGCGATTCTGGGCCAAGCGGTCGCCGCCGCGATGGGGCAGGTGAAGCCGACCAGCGCCGCCGACCTGCCGGCCGACTTCCAGGTCTGCGGTTGCAACGGCGTGTGCAAGGGCACGATCGTCGACGCCATTCAATCCAAGGGGCTGGCGACGCTCGATGCCGTGCGCAAGCACACCAAGGCATCGGCCTCCTGCGGTTCCTGCACCGGCATGGTCGAGCAGATCCTGGCCGCGACCGCGGGCGATGCCTTCACTGTCGCGGACACCGGCATGTGCCGCTGCACGTCCTTGAGCCACGAGGCGGTGCGCAAACGCATTCGTGACGACGGCCTCAAGACCATCAAGGAGGTGATGGCGACACTCGACTGGACCAATCCGGACGGCTGCCATTCCTGCCGCCCGGCGCTCAATTTCTACCTGCTCTGTGCCTGGCCGGAGAGCTATCTCGACGATCCGCAGTCGCGCTTCATCAACGAGCGGGCGCACGCCAACATCCAGAAGGACGGCACCTTCTCGGTCATCCCGCGCATGTGGGGCGGCGTCACCAACGCCAAGGAACTGCGCGCCATCGCCGACGTGGTGGACAAGCACAACATTCCCTCGATCAAGGTGACCGGCGGGCAGCGCATCGACATGCTGGGGGTGAAGAAGGAAGACCTGCCGGCCGTCTGGAAAGACCTGAACGCCGCCGGCATGGTCTCCGGCCACGCCTATGCCAAGGCGCTGCGCACGGTGAAGACCTGCGTCGGGTCGGAATGGTGTCGCTTCGGCACCCAGGATTCGACCGGCATGGGCATTGCGCTGGAGCGGATGACCTGGGGCTCCTGGCACCCGCACAAGGTGAAGCTCGCGGTCTCCGGCTGTCCGCGCAACTGCGCCGAGGCGACGATCAAGGATTTCGGCGTCATCGCGGTCGACAGCGGCTGGGAACTGCACATCGCCGGCAACGGCGGGATCAAGCTCCGCGGCACCGACTTCCTGTGCAAGGTCTCGACCGACGCGGAGGTGATGGAATATTGCGGCGCCTTCCTGCAGCTCTACCGCGAGGAGGCCCGCTATCTCGACCGCACCGCGCCGTGGGTCGAGCGGGTGGGGCTGGACTATGTGAAGGCCCGTATCGTCGACGACGAACCCGGCCGCAAGGCGCTGCACGCCCGCTTCCTCCACGCGCAGCAGTTCTTCCAGACCGACCCTTGGGAAGAGCGCAACCCAGGCAAGGAGGCCGCCGTGGAATTCCGCGCGCTGGCGACGGTGGAATGACCATGGGCGGCATCATAACAAGTACGGGCTGGAAGGATGTCGGCACGCTGGGCGAGATCCCGCGCATGGGCGCGCGGGTGGTCGCCACGCCGCGCGGCAACGTGGCGGTCTTCCGCACGGCGGGCGACCAGGTCTATGCGATGGACGACAAGTGCCCGCACAAGGGCGGGCCGCTTAGCCAGGGCATCGTCCACGGCGTCTCGGTCACCTGTCCGCTGCACAATTGGGTGATCGACCTGGACAGCGGCCAGGCCGTCGCGCCGGACGAAGGTTGCGTCCGCACGATCCCGGTTCGCCGCGAGGGCGACCGTATATTGCTGCTGTTGCCTTAAGGCCGATGGGCCAGGTCAAGACCACCTGCCCCTATTGCGGTGTCGGCTGCGGCGTGATCGTCGAGGACGGTGCCGTGCGGGGAGATCCCGACCACCCGGCCAATTTCGGCCGGCTGTGCTCCAAGGGTTCGGCACTGGCCGAGACGTTGGACGACGGCGGCCGCATCCTTCGCCCCCGCGTCGGCGGCAAGGATGCCGCTTGGCCTGACACGCTCGATCTGGTTGCACGGCGTTTCCAGGAAACCATCGCTGCGCACGGGCCTGACGCCGTCGCTTTCTACGGCTCCGGTCAGCTGCTGACCGAGGACTATTACGTCGCCAACAAGCTGATGAAGGGCTTCATCGGCAGCGGCAACATGGACACAAACTCCCGCCTCTGCATGGCCTCGACGGTGGCCGGCCACACGCGGGCTTTCGGCGCGGATGTGGTGCCCGGCACTTATGAGGATTGGGACGAAACCGACCTCGCTGTACTCGTCGGCGGCAACACCGCCTGGTGCCATCCGATCCTGTTCCAGCGGTTGAAACAGGCCAAGGCGAACCGGGGCACCTTCGTCGTCGTCATCGATCCGCGCCGCACCGCGACCTGCGAGATTGCCGACCTGCACCTGCCGCTCAAGCCCGGCGGCGACGTCGCCTTGTTCAACGGTCTGCTGACCTTCCTGGCGGCCGACGGTCGTCTCAACGCCAAATGGCTCGCCGCACATGCGACGGGCATCGACAGCGCGCTGGCCGCGGCGATGATCTCGCTCGCCGAAGTCGCGGTGCTGACCGGCCTGCCGCAGGAAGACATCCTCACCTTCTATCAGCGCTTCGCCGACACGGAGCGGGCGATGACCGTGTTCTCGCAAGGTGTGAACCAGTCCTCCGCGGGGACCGACAAGGTCAACGCCATCGTCAATTGCCACCTGGCGACCGGGCGGATCGGCAAGCCCGGCATGGGGCCGTTCTCGGTCACCGGCCAGCCGAACGCGATGGGCGGGCGCGAGGTCGGCGGCCTCGCCAACCAGCTTGCCGCCCATATGCGTTTCGAGAATCCGGACGATATCGATCGCGTCGGCCGTTTTTGGCAGTCCCCCGGCATGGCGCGGGCACCGGGGCTGAAGGCGGTCGACCTGTTCGACGCGGTGCTGGACGGGCGGGTCAAGGCACTCTGGATCATGGCGACCAATCCGGCCGACAGCATGCCCAACGCCGGCCTCGTGCGCCGCGCGCTCGAAGTATGTCCGTTCGTCGTCGTCTCCGATTGCTGGGACACCGACACCACCGCCCATGCCGACGTCATCCTGCCCGCCGCGAGCTGGAGCGAGAAGGACGGCACGGTCACCAATTCCGAGCGCCGCATCACCCGCCAGCGCGCCTTTCGTGCGCCGGCGGGCGAGAGCAGGCCCGACTGGTGGATCCTGAAAGAGGTCGCCGCCCGCATGGGCTGGGCCGACCGCTTCGCCTACCGGAAGCCGGTGGATATCTTCCGCGAGCATGCCGCACTGTCGGCCTTCGAGAACACCGGCGGCCGAGCGTTCGATATCGGCGGCCTTGCCGGAATGACCCACGCCGATTACGACGCGCTGACGCCGCTCTGCTGGCCGGTCCGAGCCGACGGCGAGGGCAGCGGACGGCTGTTCGGCGACGGCAGGTTCTTCACGCCGGACGGGAGGGCGCGCCTCGTTGCGACGCCGTTCGTCCCGCCGGCCGGCGCCACCGAACGGCGGTTGCCCTATATCCTCAACACCGGCCGCATCCGCGACCAGTGGCACACCATGACCCGTACCGGGCTTACCCCCCGGCTGATGGCGCATCAGGATGAGCCCTGGCTCGACCTCCACCCGTCCGATGCCGGGAAGCTCAGTATCGCCGCCGGCGACCTTGTCCGGGTCCGCACCCGGCACGGCAGCATCGTGCTGCCCGCCCGCCCGACCGACGCGCAGCGTCCGGGCGAGCTGTTCGCGCCGATGCACTGGACCGACCGTTTCGGCTCGTCGGGGCCGGTCGACCGGCTAACCGGTCCGGCGCGCGATCCGATCTCCGGTCAGCCCGAACTCAAGGCGACGCCCGCCGGCGTCGCGCCGGTTCCCACCCTCTGGCGTGGCATCCTCGTTGGCGGAGCGGGGCCGGCCGGGCAGGGCGATTTCTATCATGCGCGCATTCCCATGGACGGCGCGCAAAGCTGGGAGCTGCGCGGCTGGGCGCCGCTCCCCGGCGACTTGGCGCTGGCCGACTGGGTGGCCGGACTGCTGGGCGAGGCGCACTGCACCGAGCGCATCGTGCTCGCCGATCCGGAACGCAGCACCTGGCGTTTCGCCCGCGTCGCCGACGGCGTGCTGCGCGGTTTCCTGGCGCTATGCACCAGCCGACGCTACCAGCTGCCGGGGCGCGCCGATGTCGCGGACTGGATCGCCCGCCCGTTCGACGATGCGGCGCGGCAGGCGCTGTTCTCTGTCGAGGCGGCCGCCGGGGTGCCGGCGCTCACGGAACGCACGGTCTGCGCCTGCTTCGCGGTCAGCCGCGCGACCATCGAGACGGCGATCGTCAAAAACGATTGCCGCAGCGCCGCCGACATCGGAAAGGCTTTGAAGGCAGGTACCAACTGCGGCTCCTGCCTGCCTGAAATCGACGAAATCCTGCGGCAGACCCTGGTGCCGAGCTGACGGCGCCGGTTGACGTCGATCAATTGCCCGCCCGTGGGGCGTTGCTAACCCTGTCGGCAACCAAAAATGGAGTATGGTTGATGGCAAGTCTCTACGAACGGCTCGGCGGCGCCCCCGCCCTCGATGCGGCGGTCGATATTTTCTACAAAAAAGTGCTCGCCGATCCGCGCATCAGCGGCTTCTTCGTCGATGTCGACATGCGGCAGCAGGCCAGGAAACAGAAGGCTTTCCTGGCAATGGTCACCGGCGGCCCGACGAACTACACCGGCAAGAACATGCGCGACGGCCATGCCCATCTGGTCGCGCGCGGGTTGAACGATTCCCATGTCGACGCGGTGATCGAAAACCTCGCCGCCACGCTTAAGGAACTGGGCGTGTCCGACGAAGACATCGTCGGCGTCGGCAATCTGGCGAACTCGGTCCGCGCGGACGTCCTGGACCGCTAATCCAAACCGAAAAGGCCGGGCAGGTCGCGCATCGTGTGGAACGGCGTCGCGCCCAGCCCGGTCATCGCCGCCGCGCTCTCCGGCGAGCAATAGGCGAACACCGTCATCCCCGCCGCGATGCCGGCGGTGACCCCCACAACCGTATCTTCAACCACGGCGCACCGCTCGGGCGGGAAGCCTTTCGTTTGCGCCGCATGCAGGAACAGGTCGGGCGCCGGCTTGGGGTGGCGGATCATCTTGGCGGAAAAGGCGCTGCCGCCGAAATCAGCCCACAGCCCGCTGGCCGTCAGCGTCGCGCGCATCTTTTCGGGCGGTCCTTGGCTGGCGACGCAGAATGGCACGTTCGCCTGCTTCAGCCTGCCGACGACGTCATGCACGCCTTCGATCGGTTCGCAGCGTTCCGCCAGCATCGGGATCAGCGTCGCGTAATAGGCGACGGCCCAATCCTCCGGCATTGCGATGCCGAACCGTTCGTTCGCGTGCAGCCTGACGGCATCCAGCGACATGCCCATGAAGATCGACTGGGATTCCGCCCCGGTCAGGGCTACGCCGTGGCCCCTGACGGTCGCTGCCAGAACCTCGTTGGCCACGGCCTCGCTGTCGACCAGCACACCGTCGCAATCGAAGATGACGAGATCGAAACGCATCGTTGTCCTTTGCCGCCCGTTTACATGCACGCCCGCTCAATCGCAGACTGAACGGGCGGGCGCCAGTGACGACAAGCGGTTACTCCACGCTACGCCTGCGTCGGCTTGCCGCGAAAAGGAGCGGTTTGAGGCCCGGCGGGTTGGAATTTCTGTGCTAATCTCGCTTACTGTCGGGACAGCCAACGTCCGTCCGGTTCCCAGGGATGCCAACCGATGACTGATACGTCCGCCTCGCAAACAGCCAAGATCACATCCCGCATCGCACTTCCCGCGCAGGACGAGGATATCGTCGCGCTGCGCCGCGCGCTGATCGCGAAGCTGACCTATGCCGTCGGCAAGGATCCCACGGCGGCGAACGACCGCGATTGGTTCGTCGCGACGGCCCTGGTGGCGCGCGACCGCATGGTCGACCGCTGGATGCCGTCCACGCGCCAGACCTATGCGGAGAACCGCAAGCGCGTCTATTACCTGTCGCTCGAATTCCTGATCGGCCGGCTGTTGATGGATTCGCTGGGCAATCTCGGGCTGACCGACAGCATGCGCGCCGCTCTGGCCGAGCTCGGTGTCGATCTCGACATGCTGCGGATGATCGAGCCCGACGCGGCATTGGGCAACGGTGGCCTGGGCCGCCTGGCTGCCTGCTATCTGGAAAGCATGGCGACTCTCGGGGTCGCCAATTACGGCTACGGCATCCGCTACAACCACGGCATGTTCCGTCAGGTCATCCGCGATGGGTGGCAGCGGGAATATCCCGAAAACTGGCTGTCCTCGGGCAACCCGTGGGAGTTCGAGCGTCCCGAGGTCAGCCACATGATCGGCTTCGGCGGCACGGTCGAGGAAAAGACCAGCGCCGACGGCACGGTCCGCCATATCTGGCACCCCGCGGAGATGGTCGAGGCGATGGCTTACGACACGCCGGTCGTTGGCTGGCGCGGAAAGCACGTGAATACGCTTCGCCTGTGGTCGGCGCGCGCGCCCGATCCGTTGCGGCTCGACGCCTTCAATCGCGGCGACCATATCGGTGCGCTCGCCAATCGCGCCCGCGCCAACGCGATCAGCCAGGTGCTCTATCCCAGCGACGCAACGCCAGCCGGGCAGGAACTCAGGCTCAGGCAGGAATTCTTCTTCTCCTCCGCCTCGCTGCACGACCTGCTCTATCGCCACACCCACCAATATGGCGGGGTGCTGGACCTGGCGGAGCATGTGTCGATCCAGCTCAACGATACCCATCCGGCGATCTCGGTCGCGGAGCTGATGCGGCTCTTGGTCGACGTGCATAACGTGCCGTGGGAGCAGGCGTGGAAGATCACGACCGACACGATCTCCTACACCAACCACACGCTGCTGCCCGAGGCGCTTGAGAGCTGGCCGGTCCATCTGATGGAGCGGATGCTGCCGCGCCAGATGCAGATCATCTATCTGATCAACGCGCTGCATCTGGATAAGCTGCGCGCCGACGGACACGACGACGAGCGGTTGCTGGCCTCGATCTCGCTGATCGGCGAAGAGGGCGGGCGGCAGGTGCGGATGGGCAACCTCGCATTCCTGGGCTCGCACAAGGTGAACGGCGTGTCGGCGCTGCATACCGGCTTGATGCGCACCACCGTCTTCCGCGACTTCAACGCGCTCTATCCGGATCGCATCGTCAACAAGACCAACGGCATCACCTTTCGCCGCTGGCTGTTCGAAGCCAATCCGGGCCTCACCAAGCTGTTGACCGAGGTGATCGGGCCGAAGGTGCTGGACGATCCGGAACTGATGAAGGATCTGACCAAAAGCGCGGACGACAAGGGCCTGCACGAGCAGCTCATCGCGATCCGTCGGCAGAACAAGATCCTGCTCGGCAACCGCATCGCCAGCCGTCTGAATATTTCGGTCGATCCGGACGCGCTGTTCGATGTCCATGTGAAGCGCATCCACGAATATAAGCGGCAACTCCTGAACATTTTGGAGACCGTGGCGCTTTATGAGTCGATGCGGGCGCAGCCGACGCGGGAATGGACCCCCAGGGTCAAGATCTTCGCGGGCAAGGCCGCCGCCAGCTATCAGCGCGCCAAGCTGATCATCAAGCTGATCCATGACGTGGCGCGCGTGGTCAACAGCGATCCGACGCTGAGAGGTTTGCTCAAGGTGGTGTTCATTCCGGATTACAATGTCAGCGGCGCCGAGCGGATCATTCCCGCCGCCGACCTGTCCGAGCAGATATCGACCGCCGGGATGGAGGCGTCGGGTACCGGCAACATGAAGCTCGCGCTGAACGGCGCGCTCACGATCGGGACGCTCGACGGCGCCAACCTCGAGATCCGCGAGGCCGTGGGCGCCGATCACAT
>DATJHU010000049.1:0-5123 GCA_035493715.1 Alphaproteobacteria bacterium
GGGGGTAGGATTTTGCCTCGTTCCTCGGGAGAGGAAACTCGCATGGAGCGCTGCGGACAAATCCATGCTGAACATTGTTACTGTCCGTGTAGTAACCCGCGATTTCGCCCTTGGCGTTCATACCCAAGGGCGTTGTGCCACTGCCAAAGGTGTTAATAGCACCAGCTCCAGGAACGTCGAAACGCGAAATCGTTCCGTTCGAGGTTCTGATAAACCCGTGCGAGAAACCGCGCTTATCAATGTAGGCTCCGACGATCCGACCCGAATTATTGATACACCAAGGGTATGTTTGAGCAGCGCCTGACGGATCGAAAGCTGTGACGGTCCCGTCGGCGGTTCGCACAAAACCATGCAAGACGTTTTTGTTGTCAAAATAGCGACCTGTTACCGAACCCGAATTGTTTATGCTTACGCTAGTAGTTTCTCCAGAACCGGCGGGATCGAAATCCATGACAGTGCCGTTGGCGCTTCGGATAAATCCATGTTGCCCGTTATTGAGGTCGACGCCAGTCGTCACCCGCCGATCGTTTACACCGTAAGGCACGATACCTTCACCTAAAGCGAATCTGACGACCACTCCTCCGGCAAATCTTTCGAAACCTTCCAAAATACCAACCTTTTTGTTATAGAAAACGGTACTACCGACAACGATCCCTCCCTTGGTTATGCCTGTCGGTTCCAGACTATAATGCGCGGCAAATGGCGTAATTATACTGTCTGCGGCTCGTATATACGCGTGAGCCAAGCAGCCGTGATGACCGCAATTGCCATCGCTAAAATATCCCGTTATCGAGCCGGCATCGTTAATAGCTGCGGCCGAAGTGTAGTATGATCCTTTCGGGTCGAAAACTGTAACTGTTCCATCAGGAGCTCGAATGAAGGCGTGACCGTGCTTAGCGCTGTCTTCATAATACCCGGCGATGACGCCGGCGGAGTTAATGGCCACGGCAAAGGTTTTGGTTGAGCCCGGAGGATCAAAGGTCGTTATCGCTGGAGTGGTCGCCAGAGCTTGTGTCGAAAGGATAGTTGCCGCACCAGCCGATCTTAGTGTCTTCAGTATCAAAAGATCGTCCTTATAGAATATTCACCAAGAGCGTATAAAGTAGCAGAGTGCTGTCGCGTGATACAATATGAATAAACCTTATAGGTTTCATCCGCTCCGCAAATACCGCACCGCCCGCTCCCGCCGGAACAGATAGAGCAGCACCCTGAGCGCCTGGCCGCGCGGGCTGGAGAGGGTGGGGTCGCTGGTGACGATCATCTTGGCGTCGTCGTTGGCGACGGCCAGCAACTCCACATGCTGCACCGGGTCGGCCAGCTTGAAGTCGGGCAGGCCGCTCTGCTTGGTGCCCAGCACGTCGCCGGCGCCGCGCAGGCGCAAATCCTCCTCGGCGATCAGGAAGCCGTCTTCGGTGTCGCGCAGGATGGTCAGGCGGTCGCGGGCCGTGGCGCCCAGCGGGCCGGCATAGACCAGCAGGCAGGTCGAGGCGGCGCTGCCCCGGCCCACCCGGCCGCGCAGCTGGTGCAATTGGGCGAGGCCGAAGCGTTCGGCATGCTCGATTACCATGATCGTCGCCTCGGGCACGTCGACGCCGACCTCGATCACCGTGGTGGCGACGAGGATATCCAGCGCCCCCTCGGTGAAGCCGGCCATGACCGCATCCTTTTCCGCGGGCTTCATGCGCCCATGCACCAGCCCGACCCGCTGGCCGAAGCGGGCGCCCAGCAGGGCGAAGCGCTGCCGCGCGGCGGCAAGGTCGCTTTCGTCCGATTCCTCGATCAGCGGGCAGACCCAATAGATGCGCGCACCGCCCTTGATGGCGCGGCCGAGCCCGTCCAGCACCTCGTCCAGCCGCTCGATTGCGACCAGCCGCGTGTCGATCGGCGTGCGGCCCGGCGGCTTCTCGTCGAGGCGGGAGACGTCCATGTCGCCATAGGCGGCCAAGGTCAGGCTGCGCGGGATCGGCGTCGCGCTCATCACCAGCGTGTCGACACCCTGGCCCTTGGCGGTCAGTGCCGCGCGCTCGTCGACGCCGAAGCGGTGCTGTTCATCGACCACGACAAAGGCCAGGCCGGCATAGGCCACATCCGCCTGGAACAGCGCATGGGTGCCGATGACGATCTGGATGCGCCCGTCGGCCAGCGCCTCCAGCAACTGCTTGCGCGGCTTGCCCTTGTCCCGCCCGGTCAGCAGGGCGACGGTGACGCCGATCTTTTCGGCGATCGGCTGGATGGTCGCCAGATGCTGCCGCGCCAGGATCTCGGTCGGCGCCATCAAAGCCGCCTGACGCCCGGTCTCCAGCGCCGACAGCATGGCGAGCAGCGCGACCACCGTCTTGCCGCTGCCGACGTCGCCTTGAAGCAGGCGCAGCATGCGGTGCGTGTCGCCCATGTCGTGCGCGATCTCGGCCAGTGCGCGCTCCTGCGCGCCGGTCAGCGTATAGGGCAGGACGGCCCGCGCCTTGGCGCGCAGATGCCCGTCGCCGACATTGGACCGCCCGCCGCTGCGCCGGTTCTGCTCGCGGATGAGGGCCAGCGCCAGCTGGTGGGCGAGCAGCTCGTCATAGGCCAGCCGCTTGCGGGCAGGGGCCTCGGCGATCAGTTCGGCTTCGCTCTGCGGGTTGTGGACAGCTGTGATCGCCGCCTTCCAGTCGGGCCAGTCGTGCTTGCGCTTGAGGCCCGTGTCCAGCCAGTTCGGCAGGTCGGGCGTGTGGCGCAGGGCCTCGTGCATCATCCGGTCCAGCATCGGCGCGGTCAGGCCGCCGGTCAGGCGATAGATCGCCTGGATGCCAACGATCCGATCCTTGGCCGTCACCGGCAGGATGGCGTCGGGATGCGCCATCTGCGGCAACCCGTTGAAGAACTCGACCTTGCCTGAGACGATCCGCTTCTCGCCCGGCGGCAGCTGCTTCAGCAGATAGGGGCCGCGCACGTTGAAGAAGACCAGGTCGATGAACCCGGTCTCGTCGCGGCAGCGCACGCGATAGGGCGCACGGCCATGCCCGCGCTCGTGCTTGTCGATGGTCAGCTCGATCGTCGCGAGGCAGGCCTGCTTCAGCTCGCCGATCTTGGGCGTGTAGCGCCGGTCGAGCAAGCCCACCGGCAGGTGCCACAGCAGGTCCACGATCTCGGGGCCCGCGACTTTCGCCAGCATCTTGGACAGATGCGTGCCGACGCCGCCCAGCGCCGAAACCGGCTGGAACAGGATATCCAGCACGGCCGGACGGCCCTTGGCGCGCGACTCAGGTGCGGTGGTCATGGGGGGAGTTTAGCGGCCTTATCGGCCCCCGCCCATAAAGCGGGATAGGATCGTCCACCGAAGCGAAACGCCGCCCTGCGCTAATCTGCGACCATCTTGAACCTGCTCGAATGCAGCACGTGGCAGATATGGATCGAGTATTCGGAATAGAACCGATCGCGGCCCTCTTGCTGGGCGGCGCGATGCTTCGGGTGTTCGGCCCAGGCGCGATGGGCATCCTCGGTTTCGAACTCGACGATGGTGACCCGCTCGCCATCTTCCGCGACGAACACCTTGCGCGAAACAAAGCCGGGCATCGCCTCCGCCTCCTCGCCCAAATGATGGGCCAGTCCGAAATAGGCCTCGCTGTTCTCCGGCCGCAGCCGCGCACGAAAGACGGTGACGATCATGGTTGGGGCCTCCCCTCGGGAGGATAGTCTAGAGCCGCCACGCGCAAGCAGGCGAGGGTTAAATTTGCAGCGCCAACGCGCACAATCCACACGTAAAATCGTTGTATTTATCAATGCTTTACAGAAAGGTTTCTTTTTAAGAAAATTTATTGCGGTTTTTTATCCTTTTGGTAAATAAAACATCGGCGCTCGAAGCCGGTTTTCTTCGGGATCAAAATCAAGCAAGAGGGATACGAGGCATGCGACAGATAGTAATGGGTGCGCTGGCCCTGGCAGCGGCAGTGTTCAGTATTCAGGCCCATGCGGGCGAGAACGTGGCGTTCAAGATCCACAACCAGTCGAACTACATCATCTCCGCCTTTCAGACCAACGACGGCGACGGCTGGAGCAGCAACTGGCTGGACGGCGACCAGGTCGGCGCCGGTGAAAGCGCGGACCTGAAGTTCGTGCAGGACGGCCCGTGCAAGATCCAGCTGCGCGTCTCCTGGCGCACCACCGATGGCGGCCAGCAGGTCGGCGACCCGTGGGACATCGACATCTGCGATGCCAAGGACGTCTATTTTGACGGCAGGAAAGTCACCTACGAGTAAATCTCGGCAAGGCGTGGGGTGGGCTCATGCCCGCTCCACGATCTGACCCTGGCGCAGCAGCCGGAGCAAGTGGCTCTGGATTGCCGCGCCGCTTATTCCCTCGATGGTCATCGTCGCAATCCTCCGTTCGGGCGTAACGATCCCAACTGCGCCCTGCTGAGCTTGTGTCGGCAGGTTCCCTGCCGGCTGTGACTTTTCGCGGGCATTTGCATGATCATCGGTGGCGTCTCTGGCGTGGCCGGCATGTTTTCCTAAACTGCCGTCATGGCTGTTTTCCCCACCGCCGCGATCGCCGCGAGCCTTATGCTGAATTCCATTGGGGTGAATACCCATTTCGATTCCCTGAAGCACGGCTATGAGAACCTGCCCGTCGCCGAGGCCGCGATCAAATATCTGGGCGTGAGGAACCTGCGGGATTCAGCGCAATCCTCGATGGACCTGACGCTCTGGCCCAAGGTGGCGGCGGCGACCGGGGCGCATTTCGCCGATTATATGGGCCGCAACAGCCCGGCGCAGGATCTGATCGACCTCGGCTACGTGCCGACGCTGGCGAGAAAGGGCGTGCTGAACTATGTCGAGGGCGGCGACGAGAACGACACGACGCCCGCGACCTCCCTCGGTAATTCGATTGCCTGGACCGCCGCCTTCCAGCAGCAGGTTTATTCGGTCGGCCATTCGCTCGGCCTGCCGGTCATCAATATGAGCTTCGGCGCCGGCTGGACCGCGGCCAACGACTGGCACGGCAACTACGACAAGGTCGGCGACCTGTCCGCCTATGCCGACTACGCCAACGCCCATACCTATCCGGGTGTCGGCCAGCTGCCCGGCGCCAGCATCAAGACGCTGAATGCCGACGCCAGGCTGGCGGCGAAGTCGCGCAAGGTG
>DATJHU010000050.1:0-66865 GCA_035493715.1 Alphaproteobacteria bacterium
AAGAGGGCAGTATACGCATTCACGTTCGCCTCCAAATGAATCGGAGGGAAATCTTTTAGGCCAAGAGGCATTCGCGTTCCGCGTTTTTATTTCAGTTTTTGGCTTACATTCCTTCGCCCTTAGCACTTTTAGCGCATATGAGTCACGTTAAATCCTCACAACAATAGCGGCACGATTGAAGGGATTCTAGGATTTCGCGCACCTCGCCATGCGCGGGCTCTTCGCTCGATTTCTGCCCTCAACTCCGCCCCAACTCCCGCGTCGTCATGACAATCTCCGGCACCAGCAAGGCGGCCACCATCAGCCACCACAGCAGGGTGACGGTGCCGCCCGGAATCACGATGCCGGGGAAGGCGTCGGGCACGCGCGACAGGATGAAGATCAGGCAGAAGCCGTAGCTGCGCATCATCCAGGCCCGGTGCAGGGGCACGTTGCGGCGCAGGATGCAGATCAGCGCGATGGCGGTGGCCAGGAACCAGCCGCCCGCCTGCACCGGCTGCTCCGGCCGGAATGCCTCGGGCAGGTGGGTGGTGCCGATATAGCCGGCCAACGGCGCGGCGATCGCCACGGCGATCACATAGGTCCAGCCGGACCGGCGATGCAGCCTGGGCCAGCGGCGGCGGATCGTGCCGGAAAACTGCAGCGGCCCGGCGAGCAGCGCCGTCGTCCCCGCCAGGGCATGGACGATCAGCAACTCCCTATAAGGGGCGACATGCGCCCAGAATTTGTGGGCGGGGTCGAACCAGAACAGCTCGTCGACAAAGAAGACGAGCAGGGTGAAGAGGCCCATCAGGCCGAAGAAGGCCCATTTCAATGGATCGTGCGCGGGCGCGCGCGCCGCCGGAAATGCCATGGCCGTTGGTCCTCCCTTTTTTGCCTGGCCGGGCGCGTTTGCCGGGCCTGCTTGTGTGCAAGGTCGCATTCGCGTGGCGTCACAGCAATGTGAATTTCGGCCGGCCGGCCGTTCATCGGCATCGCCTGCGATCGCGGCTTTGTTATAAAATACCCGGCATCGAAACCTGATCGGAGAGGCGGGCCGGCACATGGCGAAGAAACACACGGGGCAATGCGCCTGCGGCGCGATCACGTTTGCGTTCGACACCGATCCCGATTTCATCGCCGTCTGCCACTGCCTGGACTGCAAGACGGCGTCGGGCGGAGAGGCGGCGACGTTCTTCGGCGTGCCGGAGGCGGATTTCACGCTGATCAGCGGGCAGCCGAAGGCGTTCCACTACATCGCGCAGTCGGGCAAGGGGCTGGACCGGAATTTCTGCGCGGATTGCGGGGCGCGGGTGTTCACCAGCAACCTGGAAAGCTTTCCCGGGACGGTGTTCGTCCAGCTGGGCAGCCTGGACAACCGCGCCGGCATCGCGCCGAAGCTGGAGATGTTCACCAAGCGCCGCCTGGACTGGGCAAAGCCGCTGGACCTGCCGCAGTTCACGGACATGCCGCATTAATCATGGCCCCTCGCCCGCGCGGCGGGAAAGGGCTTTCGGTCAGCGCCCGTCCGCCCGTGTCATCGCCCAGGCGCTGAGCGCGCCCGCCGCCGCCAGGGGAACGGCGGCGGCGAAGATCCAGAAGGCGCTGTGCTGCGCCGCCGCCAGCGGTTGCCCCTGGGCGAAGCCGGTCAGGTTGGCGGTGGCGCCGACGGTGATCGCGCCGATCACCTCGCCCACCTGGCGCACGGCGATCAGGGCCGAGCTGCCGGTGGCGCGGTCCTGGTCCTCCAAGCGCACCAGGACGCGGCGGTTCAGCAGCGCGTTCGACAGGCCGAAGCCGGTGCCCATCGTCGCGGCCGCCGCCATGATCGGCAGCAGGGAGCCGGTCGGCATGGTGACGGCCAGCAGCGCCTGCCCGATCAGGATCGCCAGGACGCCGATCCGGATCGACCGGGCCATGGTGCGCTCCGGCCGGCCGGAAACCCAGATCGCCGTCACGGACCAGGCCGCGCCGTGCGCCACCACCAGATAGGCGCCGGCCAGCGGCGACAGCCCGCCCACCTGCTGCAGCAGCGCCGGGCCATAGACCATCAGGCCGACGCTGGCCGCCGTCAGCGCGAACATCGCGGCATAGCCACGGCCGACCACGGTTTTCAGGTTCGCCGCCCTGCGCGGCAGCAGGCGCGCCGCGGCGCGGGAATCGACGCGGATGAACAGGACCAGCAGCCCGACGCCGATCGCGGCCGACAGCAGCATCACCGCCGTGCTGCCTGAAATGTCGGCCAGCCCCAGCGCGAAGATCGCCGCCAGCAGGACCGCGAGCTGCAGCCAGGGCACGCGCTGCCCGGTCTTGGGCACGATGCCGCGCTTGAGCAGGACCGCCGCCGCCACGCCGAACAGGACGGCCTGGCCGCCGAACAGCCAGAACACGACCCGCCAGCTGCCGATCTCGGCCGCCACACCGCCCAGGAACGGGCCCAGCACGGTCGCGATGCCCCAGATCGCCGCCACCGCGCCGAACACCCGGGCCAGCAGGCGTTGCGGGAACAGGAAGGCGATCGCCACCATGGCGAGGCCCGATATCCAGCCGCTGCCCACACCCTGGACCAGCCGCCCGGCCAGGAACGCGCCCATGTTCGGCGCGGCGGCCGACAGGACGCAGCCCAGCGCGAAGGCGGCGGCGGAGAGCAAGGTCGCCCGCTTCAACCCCAGCACCTCCGATATCCAGCCGGCGCTGGTGCCGGCGACGATGGCGCCGACCAGGAAGGCCGCCACCGCCCAGCTGAAATATTGATAGCCCTGCAGGCTGCGCCCCACGCTGGGCATGATCGTCGCGGTGACCAGCGTGTCGGACGCGTTCATCCACACGGCGAAGCAGATCAGCAGGAAGCGCGGCAGCCGCCCCTCGGCCCGCAGGTCGGCCCAGCTGGACTGATCGGCCCTTGCGGATTGGGCGGTGCTGTCGCTCAACGTGAAGATCCTTGCGGTAGGCCGGGACGGTAGGCGGTGGGCGGCAACCGGCGGGCGGTCTGGGTCGCCGGCCGGCCAGGATACTGTCTAACAGGTGCCCCAACTTGCCTCCAACCGCACGGAAGCCTGCGCGGAAAGCGGGCATCCTCGAATGGCCCGCAATAAAATCACTATATACTCACTGCGTCTTATGGTTGTTGTTGACATCAATGGGGATTGCGATGGCTGGCCGCCAAACTAGGTCCGATTGATCCGAATGAACCTTCTCGGCCGGATGAGCCTGCGGGCCAGGATCATCCTTTTGGGCATGATCCTGGTGCTTCCGCTCGCCTTGCTTCTGGTCGTGCGGTCGGACCGGGAGGCGGAGCACGAATTCGCGCTGGCGCGCGACCAGGCGCGGTTGCTGGTCGAAAACGCCAACGGCGATTACGGCGACATCATCCTGAAGGCGCAGACCGCGGTGGAGGTCGTGGCCAAGACGCCTTTGGCCGGCGCCGAAAATGCCGAGGCCTGCGACCGGTTCCTGGAATCGATCCGTTCCAGCTATGACTGGGCGAACACGCTGTTCATCACCGACGCGGCCGGCAACAAAAGCTGCGGCACAGGCCGCAACAGCGCCTCTTCGGATGTTTCGCAGCGCGCGTGGTTCAAACGCGTTTTGGCGACCAAGGCGCCGGTGGTCAGCGACTATCTGGTGGGCCGGGTCACCCACCGGCCGCAGATCACCGTCGCGCAACCCATCCTGGACACCGACAGGAACGTCGTCGGCGTGGCCGCGATCGGCATCGATCTGGCGACCTACAACGCGCAGATCGCCAGGACCGCGCATGATCTGGACGCGTCGGTCACGGTGATCGACCAGGCGGGCACGATCGTCGCGCGCTATCCGGACAGCGACCGGCTGATCGGGCAGAAATTCCCCGACCACCCGTTTGTCGCCCACGTCCTCAAGGAACGTAGCGGCGAGATCGAGGCCACCGGCATCGGCGGCGCACGCCGGTTCTTCGCGTTCGAACCGTTCGGCGGCACGTCGCTGTCGATTGCCGTCGGCATCGCCAGGCAGCCGATCGTGGACCGGGTCAACAAGCAGCTGGCGCGCAGTGTCGCGATCCTGGGCGGTCTCGTGCTCGCCTGCATCGGCGTCGCGCTGATCGGGGCCAACCGCCTGATCCTGGCGCCGCTGGACAAGCTGGGCGACGCCGCGGCGGCGATCGGCCGGGGCGAGTTCCAGGCCGCCGGGGATTTGCAGACGGGGGCGCCGGAACTGCGCCGTACGCTGGGCGCGATCGGCGAGATGGCGGAGCTGATCGCCCGCCGCGAGGGCGACCTCAAGGCGCGCGAAGCGCAGTACAGGACGCTGGCGGATCACGCGACCGACCTGATCATGCTGCAGGACCTGTCGCTGGTGCCGCTCTATATTTCGCCGGCGTCCAACAGGATGCTGGGCTACACGCCCGACGAGCTGCAGCATCTGACCGTCGAGGAGCTGGTCCATCCGGACGACGCCGACCGGATGGTGCAGGCGCTGACGGGCCTGACCGAGGCAGCGCCCCGGGCGCGCAGCGTGCATCGGTTGCGCCATCGCGACGGCAGCTTCCTGTGGGTCGAGGCCACGCTGCTGTGGATCCATCCGGAAGACGACGAACCGCCGCGCATCCTGACGGTCGTGCGCGACATCACCGAGCGCAAGCAGGCCGAGGATGCGACCGCGGCGCTGCGCAGCCTGCTGAGCGACGCGATCGAGGCGATGCAGGACGGCATCGCGATCTATGACGCCGAGGACCGGCTGGTCCTGGCGAACCAGGCGTTGCGCACGCAGCGGGTCGGCGGGCAGCCGGTTTTCATCACCGGCCGCTCTTATGAGGAGATCATCGGCATCTATTGGAACAGCCTGCTCCAGGATCGCGCGGACATCGACAACCACATCGCCGTCGGTCTGGAACGGCACCGCCGCGGCGACGGATACCCGTGGGAGATGCAGGACCGCGCCCGAAACTGGCAGTTGACCCGCCATTTCCGCACCGGCGAGGGCGGGATCTTGACCGTCAACACGGACATCACCGCGCTCAAGACCGCCGAGGCCGAAGCGGTGCGCGCCCGGACATTGGTCACCGACGCGATCGACGCGATGACCGACAGCATCTCGCTGTTCGACGCCGAGGACCGGCTGGTCATGACCAACAAGTCCTTGCGCGATCGCTTTGCGAAACGGCCCGACATCATCGCGGTCGGCCGCACCTACGAGGAGATCGTCCGCGGCAACTGGTCGAAGGCCGAGAGCGAAGCCGACCGAGCCGTGTTCGAACGCTATGTCGCCGAGGAGCTGGACATCCACAACCGCGCGGACGGCGCGCCGCGCGAGATCCAGGCGCGCGACGGCAGCTGGCGGCTGAACCGGCAGTTCCGCACGGCCGACGGCGGCATCCTGGTGGTCAGCACCGACATCACCGCCCGCCGCGAGGCGGAGGCCGCGGCGATACGCGCCCGCGAGCTGGTGGTCGACGCCATCGAGGCGATGCAGGACGCGGTCTCGCTCTATGACGCGGACGAGCGGCTGGTGCTGGCCAACACCGCGCTGCTCCAGCGTAATGCCGGCCTCTCCGCTCTGTTCGTCCCGGGCACGAAATTCGAAACGCTGCTCCGGGGCTTCTGGAGCGAACAGGACGTTGCCGCCAACCCCGACGCCTTCGAGGCGTTCGTGACGACCCGCCTGGCGCATTTCCGCCTGGGGGACGGCACACCGTCCGAAAGCCTGACCGCGGACGGCAACTGGTTCGTCTCGCGCCACTTCAAAACGCGGGACGGCGGAACGTTCAGCATCTCCACCGAGATCACCGCCGCGAAACAGGCGGCGGCCGAGATCGAGGCGGCGCGCGACGCGGCCGAAAGCGCGAACCGCGCCAAGTCGGTTTTCCTGGCCAGCATGAGCCACGAAATCCGCACGCCGATGAACGGCGTCCTGGGCTTCGCGGAGCTGCTGCAACTGGATGCCGGGCTGTCGCCCGCCCAGCGCAGCCATGTGCGCGGCATCTACGACGCCGGCAAATCGCTGCTCGCGCTGATCAACGACATCCTCGACTTCTCCAAGATCGAGGCCGGGAAGCTGGAGATCGAATCCATCGCGATGAGTCCGGAGACGGTCGTCGACGGCGCGGTTTCGATCCTGCGCTCGCAATTCGTTTCAAAGGGCGTCGCCCTCAGCGTCGAACTTGAACCGGACGTTCCGGGCTGGGTCATGGGCGACCCGATGCGGGTCCGGCAGAACCTGCTCAACCTGATGAGCAACGCGCTGAAATTCACCGAGAAAGGCAGCGTCGTCGTCCGCGTGCGGCGGCAGACGGAACCGGACGGCGAGAAATTGCGGTTCGAGGTCGAGGATACCGGCATCGGCATCCCGGCCGACCGCCTGCACCTGCTGTTCGAGGAATTCTCCCAGGTCGACCGGTCGACCACCCGCCGCTATGGCGGGACGGGGCTGGGCCTGGCGCTGTGCAAGCGGCTTGCGGAAGCGATGGACGGCACGGTCGGCGTCACCAGCCAGCCGGGCGCGGGCAGCACCTTCTGGTTCACCGTCGCGCTGTCACCCACAGCCGCGCCGGACGTGGGCGACCGCGCCGCGCCGACGGCGGAGCTGGCCAGCGCGCGTATCCTGGTGGCGGAGGACCTGCCGATGAACCAGCTTGTCATTGAAGGGTATTTGAAACGGGCCGGCCATCGGGTCACGCTGGCCGGCAACGGCCTGGAGGCGGTCGGCGCGCTCCAGAAGGACAGCTTCGACCTGGTGCTGATGGATATGGAGATGCCGGAGATGGACGGCATTTCCGCGACCCGCGCCATCCGCGCGCTGGACGGCCCGATGCGCGACGTTCCGATTGTCGCGTTGACCGCCAACGCGCTGCTGGAGGACGCGGTCTCGTGCCGGGCGGCCGGCATGAACGACTTCCTGTCCAAACCGATCGACCGCGCGACGCTCTATGCCGCCGTCGCCAAATGGGCAGGCGCGGGCGGAAAACCCATGGCCCCGCCCCCCGCCGCCCCCGCGCGGATGCCGGTCCTGGAGGCCAGCATCGTCGACGACCTGGAGGCCGTCTTCGGAACGGAGCAATCCGCCGAGTTCATCGCGCTCTTCCGCACCTCGCTGACCGAGATGGGCCCGGTTTTCGCAGACTGGAACGACAAGGCGGCGATCCGCCGCGCCGCCCACAACCTGATCTCCACCGCCGGCAGCATCGGGTGCCTGGAGCTGATGCAGGCCGCCAAGGAGCTGTCGCAGGCCAAGGACGAGCCGGCGAAGTTCGATGCGATGCAGGGCCGGATGGTTGCCGCGCTGGCGCGGGCCGCCTCGGCGCTGGACCGGCGCAACCCCGCCTGATACCGGCCGTCGGCGCAGATCGGCGCGCAGATCCCGCACGCCGCGCCCCGGGCGCCGGCGCAACAGAAGGCGGCGATGCGGCGAGCTCTGCCGGCCGGCATCTGCTTCGTCCTCGGCATCGCCGTGCGCACCCGCCCGGGCCTCAGCGGTATGGATGCATTCGGGAAAGCCGTACTGGACAAGGCGCCGGGATACGCCTTTGTGCGCGGCATGGTGCATCGGCCGGCGGGACGGAGCCGGGAACACAGGCCGGAACGGGCGCTGGTCGAGATCGAGGAGGCGCTGGAGCGCAGGCGATGAAGAAGGCTGCCGAGCCGCCCGTGCAACTGCGCTGACAGAGGCGGCGAGCGGCGCGTTTGCGTGCTCGCCGCCTCTGTGGATTACCCTTTAACCGGCGGCGGCAATCCAAGGGTGTAGAAGCCAGGCGTCGTTCCGGACTGCGGCCGGGAAACCTGGTTGGTGCTGTTGCACCAGTCCGCGGGTTGAACGAAGCCGGGTTTTGTCGGGCATGACACCACCGTCTTGTCGAAGAAATCCGGGGGCTTTACCTCGTGGGCCGGCCAGATCGCCTTCTGCGGGAGTGTGGTTCCCGGGATCTGGGCCTTCAGGACAACGACCTGATATTTGCGGCCTTTGCTGTCTTCGAAGGTCAAGGGGCAAGGATGGCTTGCGTCGATCTTTTGCGCCGTCGGGCTGACCCCGATCACCGGACCTGTCCCGTAATTCTCAGCCGCGAACGGGACGTCGGCGGTCTGGCTGCAGATGCCGTATTTCGTCCAATAGGCATCCGTCTTTCCCGGCGTTCCCAGGCCGATCGAGAAATCATACCACTGGAACGGCTCGGGCAGCGGCGGCGCGTGCGGTGTCCCGTTGACCAGCCCTTTGGGGCCGCCGACGGCGAAGATCAGCCCGCCGGGGACATTGACGCCGCTGTTGTTCAGGTAGCTGGCATGGTCGTCGATCGAGAACGCATAGGAGCTTGAGTCAAGTCCGCCATCCGCGACGGCATCGTGGATCAGCTGGGTGTAGGGGTTGAACCATTGCGGCTTGTACTTCTGCAGCGTCTGATAATTGTACTGCATCCCGTTGTAGTCGATGATCCCATGGCTACCCGGCGGCAGGTCGGAAGCGACCGGTAGCTCCGGGTTCGGACAGGCGACATTGAACGGCACCCAGCCATAGACGAAGAACAGATAGGCCGTCAGCTTCGGCAGGCCGGTAGTGCCCACGGGTTTCAGGTAATTCGGGATCTGGTCGCAGTTCTTCGCATAGACCTTGTAGTTGGCCTTGAATATGGAATCGACCAGCTTGTAGCCGTCATCCTGCGCGCAGGTCTTGGGTGAATCCGACGTGCAGTCGGTCCACTGGTTGAGCATGCTCTGCACGAGTTGCGGCGGCTTGTCCGGAAGGATCGCCGGCGTCTGCCCGTCGGGGAAAAGCTGGGGATTCATATAGAAGGCGAACACCGACTGGGCCGCCGGCACCCTGACGCCGGCATTGGGATACATCTTGGCGCCCTTGACGATCGGATTGTTGTAGACGGGCCAGGTATCGCCGCCATTGGCGAAGTTGTTCAGCTGCTTCCTGAACTGGGCGACGTTCATGACAGTGCCCATGTAGCCGACATTCGCCGGATCGCGGACCGGCTCCATCGCCAGCGGCAGATAGATCTGATCGACGTTCGAGACGTTGTAGCCCTGGTTGAAATCGATGAAGTCGCCGCCCTTCGTCCCGTTGTCGATCACCTTCTTCACGTTGGCGAAGGTGTATTCGTTCAGCTGGAAGGGCAGATGCGGATCGACCGGCTTCAAGACCTGGAAGATCTGAATGACGCTGCACCCGTTGCCGTCCATGGCCGTGTTGCAGCGCGGCTTCGGCGAGCTGGCCGCGAAGAGGACCTGGGGCTTGGTATTCTGGCCGTCATAGAGCTCCTGGAAAGCCGTCTTGTCGTCGAAAAGGATCACGCGGCCGCCGCGCCACCAGTCGACATAGGTATCGTCGGCCTTGCCCGCGCGCTTGGACCACCAGGGCAGCTTGATCGAGACGAAACCGCCCTTGAGAATGCCTGCCGAGGGATTGACGAAGGCGTAATAGTCGTGGTGAACGGCGAAACAATCGTCGGTCTTGCCGAGCGCGGCCTGCAGCCACACATCGCCGCCGCCCTTCCCCGCCAGCGTGCAGTTCAGCGCATCCGTCAGCTGCTTGCCGGCCTGGATGACAGGCCAGAGCGTGCGGGCCGTATTGTTGTAGATCCGGAGTTCCTTGGTGCAGGCGACCGGAAACGCGCCGCCGTCATCCGGGCAGATCGTTGCCACGGTGACTGTCGCGTTGGCCGCAGCGGCCCTGCCGGGAGACACTCCGAAACAGCACGCAGCCATGAGGATGCAGAATGCGAGCCTCAGGATGCAACGACCGGTCGATGCAGACACCATGTCAGGGTCCCTCCCTTTAGTTCATCTTACGATGGTCCGCGGATCCGAATTAAATTATACTAACTGTACAATACCGGCAATTGAATTGCACCATATCACGTAGACTTCATGGGGTTTTGGTAATCGGGGCGATCGGGAAAATCCCGATAATTATTTATTAATTATTTATCTATTGAGATCTGACGCAGGAAGACCTGTCGGCTGAACGCCGGACGCCCGGTGAGGGCAGGAACCGCCGTCTAAAGTGCGGCCACGTCCTATTTCTGAAAGACGCTCTGAGACTACGGGCGGGGCAAGCAGCGCGATTGCGCTGCCCGCCCCGCCCGCAGGCTGATTGGGTCACGGCAAGGGCTGCCGGGCGGAGATGGTGTTGAATCCCGGTTCGTTCCCCTTTTGCGGCCGGGCAACCTGGTTGGTGTAAACGCACCAATCCTTTGCCGGAACGAAGCCCGCTTTGTCCGGACAACTCATCACGGCATGGTCGTAGTCGTCGGGCTTACCCACCTCGTGGGCCGGCCAGATCGGCTTCTGCGGAAGCGTTGTCCCCGGGGCATTCGCCTTCAGAACGATGAACTGATATTTCCTGCCCTTGCTGTCCTCAAGCGTTATCGGGCAGGGATTCTGGGCGTTGATCTTGTGCACGGCAGGATCGACGCCCCACGACAGGCCGAGACCGTAGGTCTCTTCCGCGAAAGGGATGTTCGCTGTTTCGCTGCAGATGCCGTATTTCGTCCAATACGCTTCACCCTTCGCAGGGGTGCCCAAGCCGATCGCGAAGTCGTACCAATTGAAATACTCCTTCAGCGGCGGAGCGTGCGGTTTGCCGTTCACCAGCCCATGGGGGCCGCCGACGGCGAAGATCAGCCCGCCGGTTAGCTTGCCGCCGCTGTTGTTCAGGTAACTGGCGCGGTCGTCGACCGAGAACGCGTAGGCGCTGGCGGCGAGACCGCCGTCCGCGATGTCGGCATGAATCAGATGCGTGTAGGGGTTGAACCACTGTCCGGGGAGTTTGGCCAGCGGTTGATAGTTATATTGCATCTCGTTGTAGTCGACGACCGAGTGGCCCCCTAATGGAGGGAGGCCGGCGATTGTCGGCAGCTCACCGCCGCAGGCGGCGTCGAACGGCACCCAGCCATAGATATAAGCCAGATAAGCAAGCCGCTTCGGCAGGCCCGTCTGGCCCACCGGCTTCAGGAAGTCCGGAATGTTCGTGCAATTGTCGGTATAGCTTTTGTAATTTTTCCGGAAGACCGCATCGACATCCTTGTAGTAGGCGGACTGCACGCATCCGACCGGCGAAGCCTTCGTGCAATCGTTCCACTGCTCGATCATGGCGTCGACGAGCTTTGGCGGGGTTTTCGGAACCAGTATGTCCGTCTTCCCGTCGGGAAACTTGCCCGGGTTCATATAGTAGGCAAACACGCTGTACGCTGCGGGAAGTCTGATGCCGGCGGTGGGATAGGCCCTCTTGCCGCCTTCAACGACAGGATTGTTGTAGACCGGCCAGACCGGATTCGCCGGGGTCTTGACGAAACGGGTCAGTCGCTGCCGGAATTCAGGGACGGTCGCGATAGTGCCCATGTAGCCGACATTCGCCGGATCGCGGACGGGTTCCATCGCGAGCGGCAGATAGATCTGGTCGACGTTCGAGACGTTGTAGCCCTGGTTCATGGTGATCAATTCACCGCCCGCCTTGCCTGCATCGATGACCTTCGAGACATCGGCAAAGGTGTATTCGTTCAGCTGGAACGGCATGTGCGGGTCGATCGCGGTTCCAGGTTTGACCTGCGCGATGAACAGATCCTCATTCTTGCAAAGATTCTTATCCGGCACGTTGGCGTTGGGCGCGCTGCAACGTGGCGTCTGCGTGTCCGGGGCAAAGGCGACCGGATTTTTCTGGTGGACGCTCCAAGCCTCGGTGAAGGCCGTCTTGTCATCGAAAAGGATGACGCGCCCGCCACGCCACCAGTCGATGTACTTGTCGACACCGGTTGTCTTGGACCACCAGGGCAACTTGATCGAAACGTAGCCGCCTTTGGGAATGCCGGTCTTGGGATTGATGAAGATGTAATAATCGTTGGTGATCTTGAAGCAGCTGTCTTTCCTGCCGAACGCGGCCTGAAGCCAAACATCGCCACCGCTTTTGGGGTCGTCCCCCTTCTTCAGGCATCCGAGCGCGTCCGCCAGCTGGATGCTGCCCTGGACGACAGCCCAGAGCGGGCGGGGTGTGTTGTTGTAGATCCGGATTTCCTTGGTGCAGGCGGGCCGAAGCGGGTTTCCGTCGTCGGGACAGGGCGGATCCACGGGAGCGGCCTTAGCAGAGCCGGCTCCAAAGCAGCACGCTGCCACGAACATGCACGCGACGAGCCGCAGCATGCGACGACCGGTTAACGTCCGCACCATGTGAGGTCCTTTCACTTCCCTTATTTGTCGATTGCTTCCCAGGCGATGGGCAAACTAGACCACCGGCAAAACGCCCGCAATTGAAAATGCAATAACATCCGCCCTGGGCTTACAGCGACTGGCCGCACCGACGTCTCGCCGCCCACCCGGCTGGCCTACAAGACGCACGCCGACTTCATACCGGGCGCTGCGCCCTACGAGGTGGCGACCGTGGTCACGCTGCAGCCTGTTGCCGGTGACGCTGTCGGCCGGCCGTCGAGCCGGACCGTCGACGGCAGCCGCGAGGCGGCGCCCAATCTCAGTTGTCGCCACCCCGGCCCGCCCGGCGTATCATCCGGGAAAAACCAGGCCGGGAGGAAATTGCACCATGGCAGACGACGCGGAGATTTCGCCGATCGCCACCGAGCATCTGTTCAGCCGGAATCCGGGCGAACGCTATGCCGCCTTTGCCGAGCTGCGCGGGACCTGCCCCATGCATCGCCTGCCGGGCGGGGAACTGTTCGCCGTCAGCCATCTGGCCAACAGCGAGGGTATCCGCGCGGTCGAGCATTTCGCCGGCACCTTCTCCGACAGCGGCGCGCTGCCCGCCGAAGACATCATCCTGGCGGGGGTGCCCGAACCGAAGCACAGCGACCTGCGGCGCGTCTTCCTGTCGGCGCTGACCGATTTCGCCCGGCACGAACCGTTCATCCGCGATCTCACGGAAACGCTGGTGGACGACACCGTACGGGCCGCCGCGCGGGACGGCGCGGTCGACCTGATGGAGGGGCTGGCGCGCCCGCTACCGAGCGCCGTCATCGCCCGGCTGCTGGGCCTGCCGATGGACGATGTGCATCAGTTTGCGCGCTGGACCGACGAGTTGCTGGACCGGCAGGGATCGGCGACGAGCGGCAACACCGCCCTGGTCGACCTGCACCCGGACTTTGCCGCCTATCTGGCCGCGCATATCCAGGCCCGTCTGGACAGCGCCGATCCGCCGGACGACGTGATCACCCGCTTCACGCGGGCGGAGCTGGACGGCGCGCCGCTTTCCGTCCGCGCGATCCAGACCCAGATGATGTTCTTCGTCGTCGCAGGCAACGGCACCACCCGCGACCTGATCGGCAACCTGCTGACCTATCTGACGGCCGATCCCGCGCTGTACCGGGCGATAGCGCAGGATCGCGCCCGGATTCCGGCGGTCGTCGAGGAGGTGCTGCGGATCGACTCGCCGGTGCAGCTGCTGGCGCGCAACTGCGTCGCCGACATCACGCTGGACGGGGTTAAGGTCAAACCCGGCGAGCGCGTGCTGTTCTCCATTGCCTCGGCCAACCGCGACGCGCGGGTGTGGGCGGAGCCCGACACGCTGCGCCCCGACCGCGAGAAGGGCCGCGCGCACCTGGCCTTCGGCGCCGGCCCGCATATCTGCCCGGCTGCGGGCCTGGCACGGCTGGAGGCGAAGATCGCGGCGGAGGTGCTGCTGGACCGGGTCGCCGCGCTGGCCTTCCCGCCCGACCGCGTACCGGATCCCAACCCGGTGGTCTGGGCCAACGGCCCGCAGACGCTGCGCGTGCTGCTGACGCCGCGGAAGTAACAGGGCCAGCCGAACGGACTTTCAGTCAGCCCAGCAACTGCGTCGGCACCGCAAGGACCAGGCCCGCGCCGGCCAAGCGCCGGTCAAGCGTATGGACGGTTGCGCCTGATTCGGACGCGACGGCGAGATGAACCGCGTCGGCCGCCCGCAGGCCGAGCGCGTGCTGGTCGACGAACTTAGCGGCAGCCCGGAAATGGCGGCCGGTGACCGGCAGGACGACAAGGCTCTCCACCACCAAGCTGTTGAATGTCGCTAGCGCCGCAGCGCGCTGGTCCAGCGTGATTTGACCGCTACGAAGCTTGATCGCGAAGGCCGACGAGAGTTCAGTGATCGTCCAGTCGCTTATCGTAAGCTGCGCCGGATCCTGCGCAGCGAGCCACGTTTGCACCCGCGCCGTCGCAGGCTCATTGGAAAGCGCAGCGACAACCAGCGACGTATCGAGATAGAGCATCAGTAACGGTCGTCGTCCCGCATGGACCGCACTGCTTCAGCCGCATCCAGTGCTTGCGGCGGCATAGTGGAGGTCAGCGCCTTGAGCGTGGCTATGTCGATCCGCCTACGCGGTCTGGCCACGGCAGTAAGCCGAGCCACGGGCTTTCCGCGACGGGTAATGTCGATAGAATCGCCCGCCTCCACCCGGTCGATCAGTTCACTTAAATGCGCCTTGGCGTCTGCCAGATTGATCGCGCTCATCTGATGCTCCTGACCATCTAGATAGTCATATAGGACAAAAGCGGTGGGTGTTCCAGAACGAGTGAAGCATTAGCCTTGACTAATATATTAGCCATCACTAATGTATTGCCATGATGCAGACCAATCAGATCGATGCCGTGATGCGCACCCTCGCCGACCCGACGCGGCGGGCGGTGTTCGAACGGATCGTGAAGTCGGAGGAGATCACCGTCGCCGAGCTGACGCGCGGCAGCGGGGTGACGCAATCCGCCATCTCGCAGCATCTGCGCCAGCTGAAGCAGGCAGGCCTGATCGCCGACCGGCCGGAAGGGCGGAACGTGCATTACCGCGCCGACCCGATGGGGCTCGCCCCACTGGTCGATTGGATGGCGGTCTATGGCGTCTTCTGGCGCGACCGCTTCGCAAACCTGAGAGCATTGCTGAAGGAGATCGATCCATGAGTGCAGTCGCACAGGCATTCGAGACATGCGAGATCGTCGTCGACGAGGTGTTCCCGCATGCGCCGGAACTGTTGTGGAGGGCGCTGACCACCGGGGCTCTGATCGAACGCTGGCTCAAGATGAAGCCGACGGGATTCGCCGCCGCGGTGGGTACGGAATTCACGTTCCAGACGACGCCGGCAGGGCCGTGGGACGGGCGCATACGCTGTGAAATCCTGGAGTCCGTGCCGAACCGGCGCCTCGTCTATAGCTGGAAGAGCGGCGATGAAACCAATGTCGGCTACGGCTCGGCGCTATCCACCATCGTCACCTTCACGCTGACTAAGGTCGCGGACGGCACGCGGCTGATGCTGGTTCATTCCGGCTTCGTCCTGCCCAGGAACGAGACCGCCTACACCAGCATGAACGGCGGCTGGAAAACGGTGCTCGGCCGGATGGCCGAGATCGCCGGCGAATGACTGAAGGAAGGATTCAAGCCATGAACACCCCCCTGCCCCAGAAGACGCCCGCGATCGTATCGCCGAAAGACTGGGAAACGGCGCGCGAGCAGCTTCTCGTCAAGGAGAAGGAAATGACCCGCGCCCGCGACGCGCTGGCCGCCGAGCGCCGGCGGATGCCGTGGATGGCGGTCGATAAATCCTATGCGTTCGACGGGCCGGCGGGGAAAGTCAGCCTGCTGGACCTGTTCGACGGACGGCGGCAGCTGATCGTCTATCGCGCTTTCTTCGAGCCCGGCGTGCATGGGTGGCCGGCGCATGGCTGCATCGGCTGCTCGCTCGGCGCCGACCAGGTCTCCAACCTCGCACACCTGAACGCGCGCGGCACGACCCTGGTCTATGCCTCGCGCGCCCCGCAGGCCGACATCGCCCGGCTGAAGGCGCGGATGGGTTGGGAACACATTCCCTGGTACACGATCACCGACGGCTTCGACGCCGATTTCGGCGTCGACGAATGGCACGGCCACAATGCCTTCATCCGTGACGGCGACCGCATCTTCCGCACCTATTTCATCAACGGCCGCGGCGACGAGGCGATGGGCACCGTCTGGAGCTATCTCGACATGACGGCGCTCGGCCGCCAGGAGATCTGGGAAGATTCGCCCAAGGGCTATCCGCAGAGCCGCCCCTACAAATGGTGGAACTGGAACGATAGCTATGTCCCTGGCGCCGCGCCCGACCCGGAATGGGTCAAGGTGTCGGACGCCGGAGAGGCTGCCTTCCGCAAGGACGGCTAGGCGATGCCCGGCATGATCGGCGACACGGCCGAGGTCATCGGCCTGGCCGCCGCGCCGACCTTTGCGATCATGGCGCTGCTGACACGGCTTGATGACGGCGGCCTGCCGGCGATGTTGTGCTCCGCGCAGGACGGCTCGCTCTTGGGCGGGATGCTGCCGATGTATCTGCTGATGGCCGCCTTCCATTCGCCACCCTGGCTGAGGCTGATCATTCGCCGACGAAAGGGCACAGCCGCAAAGCCCGGATCGCGCCGCCAAAATCCCCGGCCGGAACGGACTGCCTCACCGGCCCGTTGATCGGGCAAGGCCCGCATCGGGCCGGGAGAAGAACGCATGCGTATCCGGTTGGCCGTGGCCCTGACGATATTCGGGTCGCTTGTGTTGGTGTTGCCCGTTTCGGCCCAGGAAACCGGCGTCACCGGCACGGACACCGCGAAAAGCGGGATCGCGAGCACGCCGGTGAAGAAGCCGCAGAACCATATGGCCGCCAAGAAGAAATCCGCCGCCGGCGCAATAGACAACACGAAGCCGGCGACAGCCGCCGCCGAGGCCAAGGCGATGACCAAAGACCCCGATTTCAAGGCGCGGAACGCCGTGATTCCGCCGTGAGGGTGACACCAAGGCGCCCGAGCTATTTGGCCCCGCCCCATAAGGCCAGATTCGCCCGTGACGTCGCAACCGCCGCAGGCCAGACAACGATGTTCTGCGGGAACAGCTCCAGATAGACGCCCTGCTGCGCGGCCGGCGTCTTCGTCTTGCCCTCGGGATAGATCCCCTTGAACAGCATCTCGCGGAACTGTGGGCTGCCGGTGCACGGCACTGCGTTGGCGGGCGAAGAGCCGCTGCACGCCGCGCCGTCTTTCGGATAGTTCCCAAGGAGCTCGTTCGTCTGCCAGCCGAGCCGGGCATTGGCGCCGGCGGCCGCATCGAAATAGGCGGCCTGGCTGCGCGCATAGGACGTGTTGCCGGGCGCCGGCGCGATGACCAACGAATCGAAGCCGAGCGCCAGCCGGCCCGGCATCGCGGCACCGGCGTCGGCGATCAGGGTGGCGGCGAACTGCTTCGACAGGTACTCGGCTTTCGCCGGCGTGGAAGCCGCGCTGCCGTCGGCCTCGATACCGGGAAAGGCGTTGATGCCGATGAAGCCGATATTGAACGACTTGTCCGGGAAATATTTCAGATAGGCCTTGAGCATCGTGCCCCAGGCGGCCCGCACCTTGGCCGGCGTGTAATCCAGCCCTTGCCAGGTCTTTACAGCGTCGTGCCTGCACGCCGCCGTTGCAGGCAGGCGCAGCTCGTTCGTCGTCGTCGCGATGCCGTCCAACTTCAGCATGCCGAGATGCGCATAGGTCTTCCCGGCATGCAGATGCTGCGCAAGCTGCCGCATCATATCGTCGAAGGCCGACAGATAGGCGGCATCGTAGGGCGCGGCCATCGTGAAGCTCTGGCAGCCGCCCGCCGAGGCGGCATCGACGTAAAAGGTGGCGTGGCGCGCCCCCATGCCCGCCGGCTGCGGCGCGGTCACCCAGCCCGGCAGGGCGGCGCCGACGACGATGCCGATCTCGAACCGTTTATGCGCCGCCGTCGCCAGCGCCACCACGCGGTCCAGCGAAGACCAATCGTAGACCTTCTTGGTTGTCGGGCTGATCTTGTTCCAGCGCAGATGGATCAGCAGCCCGTCGACGCCCGACTGCTTCAGCGCCCGCGCGGTGATGGCATCCTGCGCTGGCGATACGGCATCGACGATGGAGTAGACCCCGCCGGGCGGCGTCGCAGCCATTGCGGGAAGACCGACCAAAGAGGTGACGGCAGCCAGCCACCCGCCCGCGAGGCGCAACTTCATAATGCCGATCCCCCCGTGCTCGCGGAACATATTCTAGCAGGACTTCACGGATGTTCCGCGGAGGTCCTGCGCGTCTAGCGCAGGAGCCAGATCGTCTCCTGCGCCGGACAGATTCCCTTCAGCCCGCCCGGGACGTCCGCTGTCTCAAGCGCGGTCAGGACATAGGTGTCACGATAAAGCCGATCCACCTCGGCGGCGCCGATCGAGAACGGTGGCCCGTCGACCAGGCTCTGGTCGTATTCGAAACAGATCAGCAATTGCGGCGCGCGGACGGTGATCTCGACCAGATGCGGGGCGTAGCGATCCCGCATTGGCTGCGGCAGGGCGACCAGGGCGGCGCGGTCATAGATCGCGTCGACCGGGCCGAGCGCGGCGCGCGTCAGTTCGAAGATATCGCCGACGAAGATGTCGATGCCGTCTGCGCTGTAGCGGCGGAGCGCGCCGACGGGCGTGATTTCCGGCGTGACGCCGAGTTCGGCGAACAGTTGCTCGATGGCAAGCACGCTGAGTTCGGCCCCCGATACCCGCATGCCCTTCGACAGCAGCCAATGGATATCCCGCGTCTTACCGCAGAGCGGCAGGAACACCCGGCTGTCGGGCTTCAGGGACAGCGCATCGAAATGCTCGACTAAAAGGCCGTTGGCCTGACCTTCATGAAAGCGGGTCTCGCCCAGCTCCCATTTTTGCAGCCAGAAATTCGGATCCATTATGTGCAACCGTTCTAGAATAGGGTGAACGCACTAAGGAGGCTCCCCGTGCTCCTCGCAACCGAAATCGTCCTGCTGGCCTTCGCACTCATCGCTTTCGCGCCGGATGCGCCGCTCGCCAAGCGGCTGCGGCGCTGGCTGATCGAGGCGCCGGTCCCACCGGCAACGTCCCAGGCTCCCGCTCTCGGCCGGCGATGCCGACCCGCACGGAGCCTGGGCGTTCGCATGATGCAGGCCCGGCCTTAGCCCTGCGGCATCTGGGACATGTCCATATAGACCACTTCCCAGATATGGCCGTCCGGATCCTCGAAGCTTCGGCCGTACATGAAGCCGTGATCCTGCGGCGGGTTGATGTCGGCCTTGCCGCCATGCGCGCCGGCGGCCTCGGTCATCGTATCGACCGACGCCCGGTCGTCGGCCGAGAGCGCCAGCATCACCTCGCTCGCCTGATGCGCGTCGACGATCGGCTTCTTGGTGAAAAAGGACCATTTTTCATGGTTCATCAGCATCACGGTGATGGTGTCTGAGATGACCATGGAGGATGTGGACTCGTCGCTGAACTGCAGGTTCTTCTCAGCGCCGATGGCTGCATAGAACGCCGTCGCCTTGGCCACGTCCCTCACGGCCATGTTGATGAAAATCTGCTTCGCCATTGTCGGCTCTCCCCTTGATGCGAATACGAACAGGTTATGACGCCCTGAGGACGCACGGTTATCGCCATTACCGACATTCGCGTCGAAAAAAATTTGCGGCCGGCTACTGATTTTTAGATAGTAAAGTTTATTGACTAATCTGACGCCTCGCGCTTACGCTCCGGTCATGACCGACGAAATCCCTTGGTACGAGCAGATCGCGATCCCAGCCTTGCTCAGACACGCGCGCAGCACCTACGGCAACGCCATGCGCCAAGCCCTGACAGAGGCCGGCTATGACGACGTGCCGCGCAACGGGCTCTACGTAATCGGCGGGATGGCAATGGGCGCCGGTGGCGTGCCGCTGGGACAGCTGGTGCGGGAGCTCGGCATCTCCAAGCAGGCGGCTGGACAGCTGGTCGATACGCTGGTGCTGCGCGGCTATCTGGAGCGCACGGTCGATCCCGACGACCGGCGCAAGCTGACCGTCACCCTCACGGAACGCGGCATGGCCGCCGCAGCCGCGCAGACCGCCGCGCGGGAGAAGATCGACGCCGCACTGCTGGAGCGGGTCGGCGACAAGGCCGTCCTCGCGACCCGCCGGACCCTCGCGGCGCTGATCGGCATCGGCAAGGAAAGCCGGCCGGAACCGGAGGAACACTAGGCGGCGACCGTCTCGATCATCTGGATGTCCAGCATGAAGGAGCCGTCATCCTCGATCGCGAAATGCGATCGCACTGCCCCGGACGCGGTGGCCTGTAGTGCGCGGATCGCAGCCTGATTGACCTGTGGCGTGCGCATGCGCGCCGTCCATACGGCGAAATCCATCCGCAGCCGCCACGTGTGCATCGCGCTGACGGCAAAACCGGCGCCCGCCAGCGTCGCCAGCCATTCGGCCGCGCTGTAGTTGCGGGCATGCGACGTGTCGCGCAGCAGCTCGATCGCCTGGAGATGGGTGTCGAGCAAGGCCGTGTGCGGCGCGTAGGCGTCGATGAAGATCGCCGGCGCGCCCGGCTTCAGCACCCGCCGCGCCTGGCGAATGCCGGCAGCGAAGTCCCGCCAATGATGGGCGGAATAGCGGCAGGCCAGGAAATCGAACGCGCCGTCCGCGAACGGCAGATCCTCCGCGGGCGCCAGCGCCGTTTCGATATTGGGCAGCCCCTTCTCCCGCGCGGTGGCGGCGACGGCGGCCAACATCTCCGCCGACAGGTCGGTCGCGGTCACCGTTCCGGCATGGCGCGCCAGCGTGTAGGCGACGTGCCCGCCGCCGCAGCCGAGATCGAGCGCACGCACCGGACCGGCATCGCGTGCCAGCCCGTTCAGACGCTGCAGATCCTCGCCCTGCGCGTGCACCGCGCTTTCCACATAGGCCCGGGCGCGCGGCCCGAACTGACTCTCCACCACCGCTTCGTGCGCTTTCGACATGCCGTCCTCCAATGCGTTGACGGCGGCAGAATGGCGAGATTTTATGCTGTTACAATATGAGAATTTATCCTGGTATAAATGCTCCCGCGATTACCTTCAGGCACCGAGCATCGTGGGTTCCGCCGCTCAATCACCTGCTTAAGCGGCGGCTCGGCAGGAGGCCCGCCGAGACCAAGGACTTTTCCCAAAAACGTAAGTGGAGTTTCCTTAGAATTTTCATTAAATAATAGGAAAAATGTTCGCGGCGCGGCGCTGAGGGAGAATCGTCATGTCTTCAGTCACCTATGTGATGTCCGATCAAACCAGCAGCGGTCTGCATGCCGAAAACGGGGACGACATCGAGGTTCTGTTCGGCGGGACGACGAGCGCTTCGGTCGTATCTTCCGGTGGATTTGAAGGGGTCGCGGGCGTCGCCAACGGCACGATCCTATCGAGCGGCGGAATCCAGGATGTGTTTTCCGGTGGCATCGCGAATGCAACAGCCGTATCCGGCGGCGGGCAGATCGTCGAGAGCGGGGGCGTCGCGAGCGGCACGATCCTGTCGGGGACGGGCGACGCCTACGCAACCGTCGACGTAAGTTCCGGAGGGGTGGTCAGCACTGTAAGCGCAGGTCCGTTTGGAGGCATTTACATTCACGACGGCGGCGAAGCCGTCGACAGCTTCATACTCTCAGGTTGGGAGTACGTCTCGGGCGGCGCCGTCGCTACCGGTACGACCGTGGAAAATGGCAACCTCTATGTCGAGGCCGGCGGATCGGCGGTAAGCGCGGTGATCAGCAGCGGCGCCAGATTTAATGTAAGCGCGGGCGGCACCGTATTGGACGCGACCGTCTACGGCGTCGAATTCCTGGCGGGCACCGATAGCGGCACGATGATCGGCGTCAGCGGTTTTCAGCAGATCCTGCCCGGCGGCGTTGCCGTTGGAGACACCGTTTCCGGCGGCTTTCAATTCATTTCCAATGGCGGGCTGGCAAGCGGCTCGATCCTGCTCGGTGGTGGCAGTCTCGACGTCGCATCCGGTGGCGTCGCCAGCGGTTCAGTCATAAGCGGCAATGGCGTCGAGCATGTGAGCGGCGGCAAGTCGATCAGCGCCGTCGTCAGTTCCGGCGGACATCAGATAGTCGGCCCCGGGGGCAGAACGACGGGCACGCTGGTACTTTCGGCCGGCCAGGAGGTCGTCTCCGCCGGCGGGGTCGCGATCTCCGGAACCGTCACATTCAGCGGCACGCTGATCGTCTCGTCCGGCGGAACCGCGTCCGGCACCCTCACCAGCAGCGGCGCTACGATCGAAATCTACGGCAAAACGGTAAGCACGGTCGACCAGTTCGGCTACACGGAAGAGCATATCCATTCCGGCGGCGTGGCGAGCGCCAGCAATGTGCAGCACGGCGAGCATCAATACATATCGAAAGGCGGTCTCGCGGTCAGCGCAACAGTGACCAGCAACGCGCTTCAACTCGTTTACGGGACAGCGAGCGGCACCATGGTCGGTGCGATCGGCGCCCAGGCGGTCTATAGCGGCGGGCACGCTTTCGGCACCCGGATTTCGGGCGGCGGAAGCGCGTATATTTCCTCCGGCGGCGTCGCCAGCAACACCACCATCGTATCCGGCGGAATGTTCGTCGATCGATCCGCAAAGGCGATCGGCGTGACGCTCAGCTCGGCCGGCACGGTGTACCTCGCCTCCGGAGGAACCGTCAGTGCGATGACGATCCTGGGCGGCAAGGCGCGGATTCGCGGCCAAAGCTTCGATGCCACGGTCGGCGCGACCGGTTCGCAGATCATCGATATCGGCGGACGCGCGACCGGCACCACGGTCTCGAACGGCGGTTATGAGCTGGTGACCCTTAGCGGTACCGCCAGCGGCACGGTGATTTCCTCAGGGGGCTTTGAGCTCATTTCGTCGGGGGGCCGAGGCGTCGGCGAAATCGTGCGGGCCGATGGCACATTCCAGCTGCTGAGTGGGGGACGCGCCAGCAACACGGTCGTGAGCAGCGGCGGCACGGAGATCGTGTCATCGGGCGCCGTGCTGATCGGAACGACGGTTCTGGCAAACGGCAAGCTGATCTTTGCCGGCGGTCAAGTCAGCGGCCTGGTCTTGTCGAACGGCGGGCGGCTGGGGATCGCCTCCGGGACAACCCTGACCGGCCAATCGGTATCGAAGGGCATATGGCTCTTCGTATCGTCCGGCGGCACGGCGAAGAACACGACCGTCTTGTCGGGCGGAACGCTGGTCTATGCCGGCGGCAAGATCAGCGGCACCGTGCTGAAGGATGGCGGCATTCTGTCCGTGCAGGGCGCCGGCGTTTCGGCGAGCGGGTTGGCGGTGAGCGGCAATCAGGCGCTGCAAGTCGGCCTCAAAGGCACTTTGGTCGGTGCGACGGCGGTCGCGGGTGGCTCCATCCAGGTGAGCCCGCAGGGCGGGGGCGGCCAGACGATCGGGGCTATCATATCGAGCGGCGGCGTCGAGGCGGTCCAAACCGGCGGCACGGCCAGCGGAACGAAAGTGCTCAGCGGCGGAAGGTTGATCTATAGCGGCGGAGCGGTGACCGGCCTGGTCGCGAGCAGCGGGGCTTCGCTTGCGGTCGCTTCCGGAATCACGGTGAACGGCGCAACGGTCACAAGCGGTGTCACGCTGACGGTGTCTTCAGGGGCCACCGCATCCAAGACAATCATCCAGGGCGGCAAGGAAATCGTGGCCTCCGGCGGGATCGTCGGCGGGGCGGTGACGTTCACCGGCACAAGCGGGACATTGTCGCTGGTTGGGACAACGGGCATCGCAGCCGCGATCTCCGGCTTCGCCAAGACGGATTCGATCGACCTGACCGGCTTCGCATCGAAGAACGCGAAGCTGTCCTTCGTCGAGAATGCCGCGAAGACCAGCGGCACCCTGACGATCACGGACGGGTCGCTGAAGGCGACGGTCACGCTGTTCGGCCAGTACGTGGCCGGCGGTTTCAAGCTGGCCGGGGACGGCGCCGGCGGCACGGTCATCACCTATACCTCCGCCACCGCGGCGCACGCGGCAATCGCTGCACACCACTGACCGCGCCGCGAACAGCGGTCATGCTGTTAAAGGGACGCGATTATCCTGGTATATGAGCGTCCATGGATGACCTGGAACAGCGCCGGATGCTGGGCGAATTCCTGCGCGCGCACCGCGAACGGCTGGCCCCTGCCGCGCCTGCGGGGCGTAGGCGGACACCCGGCCTGAGGCGGGAGGAACTGGCCGCCCGGGCCGGCATCAGCGCGACCTGGTGCACCTGGATCGAGCAGGGCCGCGACGTGCAGGCCTCGCCGCATACGCTCGCCCGGCTGGCCGACGCGCTGCTGCTGACCCGGGCGGAGCGGGCCTATCTGTTCGAACTGGCAGGCCGGCGCGACCCGGCGGAACACGACGCTCCGCTTGCCGCCGAAGCCCCGGAGGCGCTGACCGCGACGATCGCGACGCTCGACTGTCCGGCCTATGGGCTGGACCGGTTCTGGAACGCCTGCTGCTGGAACGCGGCGGCGGCACGGCTGTTCCCCGGCTGGCTGGGCGACGGCAGGCAGCGCAATCAGCTACGCTTCATCTTCCTGGAGCCGTCAGCCCGGCAGCTGATTCCCGACTGGGAAGACAGGGCGCGCCGCGTTCTGGCGGAATTCCGCGCCGACTACAGCCGCCGATTCAACGATTCCGGCATGCGCGCGCTCGTGGACGCACTGACCGCCGAAAGCCCCCTCTTCGCCGAAGCCTGGCATGAGCAGGCGGTGCTGGAACGCGAGGGCGGGCGGCGGCGCTTTCGCCATCCGGAGGATGGACCGCTCGCCTTCGAACAGCACAGCTTCACCCCGGCCGAACGGCCCGACTACAAGCTGGTTGTGCTGACGCCGGCCGCGGCCTCCTAGCGCAAGACCCGTTCAAGGATCACCTGGTCGCGCAGCACGATCCCATCGACGGCGATACCTTCGGCATACCCCTTCTCGGGGCCGAAGGCGTCGCGGACGACGCGGGTCATGCGGAAGCCGCGACGCTGATAGAAACGTAAATTGCCGATATCGGCCGCTGCGGTCGCGACAACGATTCTCCGGCAGCCGCCCTCGTCGGCCCGCCGCAGCGCCGCGGCGATCAACGCGCTTCCCACGCCCCTTCGCTGGCTGTCTTGGGCAACGGCAAGGCTCTTGATCTCGCATGCGTGCGCCTCGTCGTCATCGACGATCTGGATATGACCGACGATGCCGTCGCCCGCTGTGGCAACCAGAACATCGCCCAGCGCGATATAGGACATGATCTGGCTTACGGAATCGTCGGCCGCGTGGAACAGATCCAGCAATGCCCGGCGATCCCCCTCGAACACGCGGATGCGGTGTAACCGGACGGGTTTTTCGGGCGAACGGGGGGACATGATCGCTCCATTCGCCCGCTTCACCCAAACGTTACTGCCGGCCGGCGGCTGGTTCGCGCTGCCGCTGCGCCTGATCGTCGGATACGGCTTCATGGAACATGGCTACGCCAAGCTCGCGCGCGGGCATGAGGTGTTCGCCGGCATATTGGGCGCGCTCGGCGTACCCATGCCGGAGATGATGAGCTGGGTGACCATCGCGGTCGAACTGCTGGGCGGGCTGGCGGTCTTCATGGGGGCGTTGGTGCCGCTGGCCGCGATCCCGATGGCGGCGGTGCTGCTGGTGGCGATTTTCACCGTCCACCTGCCGAATGGCTTCAGCTCGATCAAGCTGCTGTCGGTCACCAGCGACGGCGCGCATTTCGGGCAGCCCGGATATGAAACCGACCTGCTCTATCTCGCCTGTTTGGTCGCGCTGGCATTGGGCGGGGCCGGCCCATTGTCGATCGATCGGCTGCTGCGACGGCGCTGACCTTCAGGCGCCTTCGGCGCGGTGCCTATCCGACTTTCTTTTCGACGTCGGGCGGGCTCGGCAGCAGCGCCGTCGTGCCGATCATGATCAGCGCCGCCCCATAGCCGAACCACGGGCTGATCCAGGCCAACACGGCGCCGATCAGGTTGGCCGCGCTCATGCCGAAACCGATTGCGAGACGGCGGCGGCGCCACGATGCCAGGCGTGGGTTATCGTCAATCGTAGAGCGCGCGGTCAGACGCATCGAAAGCGCCGACAGCAGGAAGCCGCCGCAGCATGCCGCCATCAGGCTGGCGCCCAGGGGTTCGAGCGGACGCGCCGCCGCGTTGCGCGCGGCAAAGGGCAGGAGGGTGATCCAGAACAGGGCCACGAGGTTGAACAGCAGGGCGCGGCTGGATATCTCGGTCACGCGCGCCAGCGCGCCGTGATGCGTCAGCCACAAAACGCCGACCGCGGCGAAGGTGGCGGCATGCACCAGCAAAGCCGGCGCAATGTCGATCAGCCCGCGCAGCCCCGGATCCTCGGGGACGTGCAGATCCAGCACCAGGATCGTCATCACGATGGCGAAGACGCCGTCGCTGAAAAGTTCGAGCCTGTGCTTCGTCATCTGTCGCCGGCCATGCCCCCCAAGAGTTCCCGCCGAAGTCCCGGGCTTTCCAGCCACCGTACGCGCGCGTTTCACCTGACGGAAGCGTACATTTTTAGCCGGCAATGCAACCGTTGCCATTTGCTATAATGCTAGTATACTAGCATTTGTGAGCGACCAAGACGTAAAACAGTTCAACGTGTACCTGCCGGTCGGGCTGATCCGGCAGGTCAAGCATCATGCCATCGAGAAGGAGTTGTCGCTCTCCGCCTTGGTGGCGGAGGCGTTGCGCGCCTATCTGGGCGCGGAGCGTGAGCGCGCCGAAGGAGACAGCACATGACGACGCAAGGCATCGAGGCCATCTTCCTGACCACCCACAACTGGGGCAAGGCGGCCAAGTTCTTCCAGGCGTTGGGTTACACGCTGGAGTTCGACACCGGCCACAATTCCGGCCAGCTGCGCAACGGGGACGGACCTTATGTCTTCATCGCCGAGGTTCCGGAAACCGAGAAGACGGACACCAGGATCGTCATGAAGGTGGCGGACGCCGCCACGTTCAAGGCCGACCCCATCGTCGAGGTCGCGACACCGTTCGCACCGACCCATTGGGGCACGCAGGAGATGACCGTTCGCGACCCCGACGGCCGCAGCTGGAACCTTCAGGCGCCTGGCAAGGCCTGACCCCGTGGCCGGCAAACGCAGGGCAGGACCGAACCATACCGCCGTGCGGACCGCCTTGTGGCGCGCGCTGCATCTTGAGATCGACGCCCCGCCGCATGTCATCGAAGACACCGTCGGGCTCAAGCTGGCCGATCCCGACGAGGGTTGGCGCCGCCGCCCGGACATGCACCCGCGCGGCACCGCCCGGGTGCGCGCGACCATGGTGGCGCGCGCCCGCTTCATCGAGGATCTGATCGTCGAGCAGGCGGCGCGTGGCGTCGGCCAATATGTCCTGCTTGGAGCCGGCCTCGACAGCTTCGCCCAGCGCCGGCCGGAGATCGCGTCGCGCCTTAGGATATTCGAGATCGACCAGCCCGGCCCGCAAGCCTGGAAGGAGCGGCGCCTGGGCGAACTCGGATTCGGTGTTCCCGATTGGCTGCATCTGGTGCCGGTCGATTTCGAGGCCGGCGCATCCTGGTGGGAGGCGCTGAAGGCGGCCGGCTTCGACCCCGGAAAGCCGGCCGTCGTCGCCTCGACCGGTGTCAGCGTGTACCTGACCGGGGAGGCGAACAGGGCCACCCTCGCCCAGGTCGCGGCGCTGGCGCCCGGTTCCACCTTCGCCATGACCTTCATGCTGCCGCTGGACGCGATCGACGCGGAGGAGCGGCCCAACCGCGAGAACACCGAACGCTTCGCCCGCATGGCGGGGACGCCGTTCCTCAGCTTCTACCGGCCCGACGAAATCCTGGCGCTGGCCCGCCAAGCCGGCTTCCACACGGTGCGGCATGTGTCGTCAGGCGACACCGCACAGCTCTATTTCGCCGACAGAGCCGACGGCCTGCGTCCCTCCAGCGCCGAGGAACTGCTGGTCGCGACGACTGACTAGGACCTCGCCAGCTGTTCGCCCATCAGCCGATGCAGCAACTTGACGGCCTCGAGCGGGCGCACCATCACCTTGAAGCCGGTGATCAGGCTGCCGTCGTCGTTCACGGTGATGATATCGACAGCGTTGATCACGATCCCGTCGATCTCGGTTTCAAGCTCGAGGACCGCGCCGGTGTCGTTGCGCCACTCGCCGACGAAGCGGAAACCGGGGCCGCCCAGCACCTTCACCGCGCCGGACAGATATTTCAGCGTGATGTCGCGTCCGCGCTGCGGGGTGAAGACGACGGGGCTTTCAAACACGATGTCGGGATGCAGCAGGCCGCGCAGCGCGCTGTCGTCGCGGCTGTCGACATAGGCGCGCCAGCCGGCAAGGGCGCTCATCTCCATCGTTGGCTCCTTTTGTTCGTTCGGCGATAGGGCTCGATTTGGGGCGCAAAAACCGGTTCGCAACCGTCCAACACAATCGCCGCCGGTTGCGCTACCCTTCGGCCATGCGGATACCGGTCATCGACATCGCCCCCTTCGCCTCGCCCGATCCGGCGGATCGGCTGCGGGTCGCGCGGCAGTGGGACGAGGCGTTCTCGACGATCGGCTTCGCGACCATCGCCGGCCACGGCATACCCGAATCGCTGATGGCGGACGTGCACGCGGTCGCGCACGAATTCTTCGCCCGGCCGGAGACCGAGAAGATGGCGCTGCACGGGCCGCCCGGTCTCGGATACGAGGGCTTCCAGGAGGCCAAGCTGGCCCAGAGCAAGGGCGCCGGCGCGGCCCCCGCCGACCTGGTCGAGGCGTTGATGATCCAGGGACCGGAATGGGATCGCCGGGGTGAAATGCCGCCGGGCGCGCCGGCCAACCTCTGGCCGGCCGTACCGGCCCGTTTTCGCTCGACAATCGACGCCTATGTCGCCGAGGCCTTCGCGCTTGGCCAGACGCTGATGCGGATTTCCGCCCTGGCGCTCGGCCTCGAGGAGGGATTCTTCGGCCCCTATTACGACCGCATGATGCACAACCTGCGGCTGGCGCATTATCCGGACCAGGCCGAGCCGCCCTTGCCCGGACAGTTCCGCAACGGCCAGCATACCGACTTCACCGGCTTCACCATCCTGCGGCAGGACTCCGCCCCCGGGGGGCTGCAGGTTCTGTCGCCCGACGGCGACTGGATCGATGTGCCGCCGATCGCCGGCACGCTGGTCATCAATTCCGGCGACCTGTTGCAGCGTTGGACCAACGATCGCTGGCGGTCGAACCTGCACCGCGTCAAGAATCCCGACCGCGCGCTGACCGGCTCCACGGCGCGGCTGTCCATCGTCATGTTCACCGGCCCCAATCCCGACGCGGCGGTCGAATGCCTGCCGACCTGCGCCGGCCCGGACAACCCGCCGCGCTATGGCCCGGTCAAGGCCTTCGACTATCTTATGATGAAGATCGCCGAGACATTCGCTTAAGGGAGCCCAAGCGGCGCAGTGGCCTTCGACTTCTTCATGGGATATGTCTATGTAACGGCTTTAGTTGGCTTTTTCGCGAGCCGGAACGGTTCGCTTGGGCGCAAGGAGGAGGCGAGATGGCGCTGGATATCGCAACGAAGGAATCGGGCGGCGCGACTGTCCTGACGCTGACCGGGCAACTGGACGCGGTCGCGGCAGGATCGCTCGACACAGCGCTGGCCGCGGCGCTGGCCGACGCGAAGGCCGTGGTGCTGGACCTTTCGGCGCTTCGCTACACCAGCAGCGCCGGCCTGCGCATCCTGCTCAAGGGCGCCAAATCGGCGAAGGCCGACGGCAAGAAGCTGGTCCTGGCCGCGCTGGATCCCGCCGTGCGCGAAGTGTTCGAGATCAGCGGCTTCGCCAACATCTTCCAGATCGCACCGACATTGGACGCCGCGCTGTCGGGACTCTAAACGGGACCGAACACCGCCTCGACCCGATCCCGTTTCGTGTACATGTTCCAATAGAGATCGGCGATGGTCAGCGGGTCGGCCGCCGTGCCGTCGGCGATGAAGGCGTTGATCGACACCGTGCCGACATAGACGTTGCTCGGCGCCAGCTCTTCCTTGAGGCAATAGGCGTAGGCGCGTAGCGCCGAGTTCGCCAGGCACAGCGAGGTGATGATCGGGATCGGCATGATCGCCGAATAGCCGGTGCTGAAGAACAGCGCGCCGGTCTTGCGGGCCATCAGGTCCGGGATCACCTGCCGGGCGCAGGCGATCGCGCCGAGCACCAAGAGATCGATGTCGTGCCTGGCGCTTTCCACCGTGGTCGCCAACGCATTCGTCGATTCATAGCCGCCCTTGTTCCACTGGGTCGGGCTGAATTCCAGGATATCGACCGCGCCGAACTTGGCGCGGATCGCGGCGAAAGCCGCCTCGACCTGGGCCGGATCGGACACGTCGGCGGCGAAGCCCGCCGCCTCGATCCCCTCGCCCTTGAGTTGCGCCGCGAACGCGTCGAGCGTCGCCTGTTTGCGCGACACCATGGCGACCTTGAACCCCTCCCGCCCGAACCGGCGGGCGATGCCCAGCCCCAGAAGCGGCCCCATACCGACGATCGCGATCGTGCTCATTGCGTCTTCCCTTGTTCGCTCAGCCTTTCCCGCGCCGCGACAACCGCGACGAACCCGCCGGCCTCTTGCTGCTTTACGACCGAAAGGCCGCACGCCTCAAGCCGGGCAGAGACCCACGTCGCCGACAGCCGCAGTTTCTCGTAAGCGCTGACCTGCATCGTCCAGCCTTCATCGGCGCGCGCATGCACGATGTCGTGCACGCGGACGCGGTCCTCGTCGACCGTCTCCAGGAAGCAGGACAGGATGCAATCGTCGTCGGCGCGGGGCATCAGGAATCGTTCGGCACCGACGCGTGCTGCGGTCAGGTCGCGCCAGGTGAGGACAAAAACGCCGCCCGGCTTGAGCGCCGTGTGGACCGCGCGAAACAAGGCGGTCACCGCGTCGCGCGACGGCATGTGGGGCAGCGTGTCGCCCATGCAGGTGACGCAATCGGCTGTGCCTGGACCGACATGGTCGGCGATCTGCAGAATGTCGGCCTCCACCGGCTCAACAGGCGCGCCGCGCAGGTTCCGGCGAAGCTCGTCGAGCAGGACGGCGCTGGTGTCGAGTGCGAGCACACGGGCAAAGCCGAGATCCGCCAGAGCGGCCGCCTGATATCCCGGCCCCGAGCCCAGATCGGCCGCGAGCCCGCCGGGACGGACGCCCATCTCAAGCAGCCGCGCCTTCTCCGCCGCCGCCTTCTCGGCAAACGGACCGGACATCCAGGAATAGTGGCGGGCGAGGAGCGATTCGTAATGCTCGCGGTATCCCATGACGCCTCTCGGGGCCCGGGCGCATGCGGATCAGGCCGCTTTGACGGCGACAACTTCGAGATAGTCGCCGGGCACCACCATGGTGCCGTCCTTGGCGACGTTGAATTTGCCGATCAGCGCGGTCAAGTCGGCCTCAAGGGCTGCGCGGCCGTTCGCCTCCAACGCCGCGAAAGCCTTGAAAACGGGGCCGTAATAGTCGCGGAACACCTCGACCCAATGGGCCGGCGAGCGGTAGCGGAAGACGAAGCGCCGGCATTCGGCCGAAACCGCGGCGCCCGGCCCGAACAGCATCTCCAGATGCACCATGTCGCCCCACAGCGACGGCGATTGGACGCCGGGCGGCGGCGGGACGTGCCTGCCGATGACCTTGAACAGCTGGCCGATGAAGCCTTCGGGCGTCCAGTTGGCCAGACCGATCTTTCCGCCCGGGCGGCAGACGCGCAGCATCTCGGCGGCGGCCAACCGATGGTTGGGTGCGAACATCACGCCGAAGGTCGACAGCACGACGTCGAAACTGTTGTCGGCGAAGGGCAACGCCTCGGCATCGGCCTCCTGGAAGGTCACCGCCAGGCGGTCGGCGGCGGCGCGTTCGCGTCCGCGTTCCAGCAGTGCGCCGACATAATCGGTCGAGGTCACCTCGGCGAAGCGGCGCGCGGCGGCGAGTGTGGCATTGCCGTTACCGGCGGCGACGTCCAGGACGCGCTGCCCGCTGCGCAGGTCGACAGCCTCGCAAAGGGTTTCGCCGACGATCTGCAGCGTGGCGCCGACAATGGCGTAATCGCCCGATCCCCAGGCAGCCTGCTGGCGGGTCTTGATCGCCGCGAAATCGACGGTCTGATGCGCGTGTGCTTGTGCGGTCATGATAGGTCTCTTCTCTTACGGAAAAAGCGCCGCCAACCGTCGTCCCGCCCGGTACGAATGCCCGGCGGAATAACGGTGCGGCCGATGCCGTGTTACGCGTCCTCCCGCACGCCCTGAATGACCGGGCGTCCGCGATGCTTGACAGCGCGTCGGGAATTCACAGTGTGTCGCCTTCAAAGAACAGGGATGGCCGCCAATGGCAGCGGACGCACTTTCCGACCTATTGAAAGCGGTACGGCTTACCGGCGCCGCTTATTTCGACGTGGTGGCCCGCGCCCCCTGGGTGGCGGAGCAACCGCCGCGTGAGAAGATATTGCCGCAGATCCTGGCGGGGGCGGAAAACCTGATCGCCTATCACGTGGTGACCGAGGGCCGCTGCTTCGCCAATATCGTCGGCGAACCGGCGATCCCGGTGGAGGCGGGGGAGATCATCGTCTTCACGCGCGGCGATCCCCATGTGCTGTCCAGCAGCCCGGGGATGCGCGCCGAGCCTTCAGGCCCGGACGCGGCCGACGCGGCCGACGCCGCCACCGGCAATCCCCTGCCCTTTTTCATCGACCACGGACCGGCCGGACCGGTCGCGACCAAGGTGATCTGCGGCTTCCTGGCGTGCGACGCGCGGCCCTTCAACCCGTTGCTGGACAATCTGCCTCCGGTCATCAAGGCGGGCGGTGGCAAGGCGACCGGCTGGCTGGACCAGCTGATTCAACTGGCGATCGTCGAATCCACCGAGAAGCGAACCGGCGGCGAGGGCGTGCTGGCGAAGCTCAGCGAGCTGATGTTCATCGAGGTGGTGCGGCGATATCTGGACGGGCTGCCGCCGGAGCAGGCCGGATGGCTGGCGGGACTGCGCGACCCGCATGTCGGCAAGGCACTGTCGCTGATCCATTCCGACGCCGAGACCGGCTGGACCATCGAGGCGCTGGCGCGCAATGTCGGCTTGTCGCGGTCGGTCCTTGCCGAGCGTTTCGCCGCCCTGGTCGGGATGCCGCCGATGCATTACGTGGCGCGCTGGCGGATGCAGATCGCGGCCGGACTGCTGACCCAGGGGGTCAACATCGCAACGATCGCCGCCGATGTCGGCTATGGTTCCGAAGCGGCGTTCAGCCGGGCCTTCAAGAAGCTGGTCGGGGTATCGCCCTCAGGCTGGCGCGCGCGACCGCGCTAGCGCGCGATGCCGGCCGATTGACGCGGGCGCCGCGAATGCCGAAAAAAGCCCACCAAGCCCTCTAGCCGGAAAGACCGATGACCGCCGCCCCGCCTGTTACGATCTATGGCATCAAGGCCTGCGACACGATGAAGAAGGCCCGCGACTGGCTGGATTCGGCGCGCGTCGCCTATGCTTTCCATGACTACAAGGTCGCCGGCATCGATGCGGGAACGCTCCGCACATGGGCCGGCAAGGTCGGCTGGGAACGGCTGTTAAACCGCGCCGGGACGACCTTCCGCAAGTTGCCGGACGCCGACAAGGCGGATGTCACCGAGCACAAGGCGATCGCGCTGATGATCGCGCAGCCGTCGATGATCAAGCGGCCAGTCCTGGATATCGGCGGGGAACTATTGGTCGGTTTCAATCCCGATGCCTATGCCAAGGCCTTCGGCAAATAAACGATCGACAGGGATTTTCTCCCGCGAATTATTTGACTCCGACTCAAATGCTCGCGGGCGCGCGCAAGATCAGAGCGATCACTGTCATCTAAATTTTTTCAATAATCCGGAACAATACGCGATAAAAAATGTTAGGTATGGTTGGAGCGAAATACTATTTCGCGTAATTGGCCGTCAAACGGTGTAAACTGTCTTCGTCTGAGAGCGTACCGGAGCAAAAAAGCGCGGGATTCCAGCAATTTCCGCGCATCTTCGGATTTACAGTAGAATTGGGTTGCTATATAGAGCGAGCGAGGCTGAAAAATGCCCGCTATGCCACCCTGGAACGAAAAAGAGGATAAAATGACAATCCTGCACAAGCTCGGTGCCGCCGCTATTCTGCTGGCCGCCACCGCTGTTGTTCCGGCCTGCCAGTCTCCGGACAAGGCGACCATGGACAAGATGTCGAAGGACGTTTCCGACGCGAAGATGGCGGCTGAGTCCGCTGCCCACAGCGCTGCGGAAGCTGCCGATGCGGCGAAGGCCGCGCAGCAGGCTGCCGATCAGGCCAGCCAGATGCAGTCCCACGCGACCGGCAAAGGCATGCGCAACAAATAAGTTGTGCTGCAGGCGGGCTTCGTTCGCGAGGCCCGCTCAAGACCGGTAACGCGGGCCGGCCGTCTTTACCTTAACGGGTGATGGCGACCGGAATACCGCTACGATCCTTGGCCGCTTGCCGAATCGCTGCCCAGTCCAACCGACTGGCGGCGTCCCCGGCGGCGGCCAAAATCATTTTACTGATACCGACCGGGTCTTCGAACTCGTCGATATTGTCCATCTCCAGCTGATTCGCCTGGCGCGCCGTGGGGTGGACCTCCAGATAAAGCTGGTCGTCGGCCCAGGCGAGCTTCACCGGCTGGTCGACCACAGTCACCTTGGTGCCGATCGGCACCTGATGGAACATCGCCTCGATATCCGCCGCGTACATGCCCATGCAGCCGCGGCTGTCGCGCCGGCCCACACGCCGCCAATCGTCCGTGCCATGGATCAGGACCGCCGGCCAGCCGAGATAGAGCGCATAGGCGCCCAGCGGATTGTCCGGCCCGGGCGGCACCACCTTGGGCGCCCAGGGCTTGTTCGCGATCTCGGACTTCGTGCGGTACCAGGTCGGGTTCGCGGCCTTGCGGACGATGCGGGTCGAACCGTGCGGCGTCGTGGTGCCCTCGTCGCCGATTCCGATGGGATAGGTCTGCGGCGTACCGTCCTTTTGCGGAAAGTAATAAAGCCGCATCTCCGCCAGATTGACGACGATGCCCTCATGCGGGGCGTTCGGCAGGATGTGCTGCGTCGGCACGACGATGTCGCGGCCCTCGCCCGGCACCCAGGGATCGACCACCGGATTGGCGGCGATGATCGCCACATAACCGACGCCGTATTGGTGCGCGATGTCGAGCAAGGTGTCATCGGCAGTCGCGCGGTGAACCACGGGTTCCCCGATGATCGCCGGGCTGGCGAGAGCGGCCGAAACCGCCACCAGGGTCGCGAAAATTGTCGCAGAAGCGATGAACACGTGACGTTGGAACATGACAACCAACCAAAGATCGGGTTACACGGGTAAGAAGATAGTGATTCGCGACTCGTAATAACATGGCGCCACAGATTTCTTCTTCCCGCGGGACCGATACAGGTCGAAACGCCGTGTCGTTTATTCCGTTTTCAAGCCGATGCGCGCTGATGCTGGGCTTGGCCCTTAACGGCCTGGTCTTATCCCCCGTGCAGGCCGCTGCCCCTTCGATGGTGCCGGCACCGGCGCCCGGCGCCGCGGTACCCGCGCCCGCCGCCCCCGATTGGGAAAAGTATGCCTCGCCCAAGGCGGACTCGATCGTCGTCTACAAATCCGCGCGCCTGTTGCAGCTCCGCCGCCATGGCCAGGTGATCAAGAGCTATCACGTCGCGCTCGGCCGCCAGCCGGTCGGGCAGAAGATGGAAGAAGGCGACGGCAGGACGCCGGAGGGCAGCTATATCGTCGACCGCCGGAACATCGAGAGCGAATACCATCTGTCGCTCCACATCTCCTATCCGGAAAAGAACGACATACAGCGGGCCGAAGCCCGCCATGTCAGCGCCGGCGGCGCGATCATGATCCACGGCGAGCCCAACGTCCTGAACGACGAGGGCAAGAAGCACCTGCTGAAGGATTGGACCGCCGGCTGCATCGCGCTCAACAACCGCGACATCGACGAAATCTGGCGTCTCGTCGACGACGGCGTGTCCGTCGATATTTATCCCTGAACCCAGCAGCGACCTAGCCGACCCAGGCCGCTGCTGACGCAGCGGGCAGCGCCTCAGCGCTGCTTTGCCACGTCCTTGGCGTCGACGGCGTTGGCCTTGTTGCCCCAGCTGTTGCGCACGTAGGTCGCCAGCGCCGCGACCTGCTCGTCGTCCATGCCGAGCCCGAAATCGAGTTCGAAGCCCGGCATCTTCGGCCACGCTTTGTCGTCCAGCACTTTCTCGTGCGCGCCGTAGAGGATGATATTGATCAGGCTCTGGGGATCGTGCGCCAGGATAATCGGGTTGCCGACCAAAGGCGGCGACACCTTGGTCGGGTCGGCTTCGGGGGTTTTCGGGCTGCCGAGCCCGGTCGGCAGGTGGCAGTCGCCGCAGCGCACGGTGAAGGCGATCTCGCCCTTCTGCATCTGGTCGGCGGTAGGCGCCTTATCGATCGGCCGGTCGATCGCAGGCAGGCTCTTGAGATAGACGCCCATCGCCTTTGCGTCCTCGTCGGTCAGGTATTTCGTGCTGTTCGCGACGACGGTCGCCATCGGACCGGTGGCCCCGGCATAATCGGTATGGCCGGTCTTCAGATATTGGGCGATCTCCTCGGCGGACCAGGTCGCGATGCCGCCCTTCGATTGGGTCAGGTTGGCGGTCGACCATTCGCGGACCATGTTGTCCTGCTTCACGATCTCCTGCTCGTGCACGGAATCGAGGATTTCGTCGTTATAGACCGCCCCGGTCAGCGCCATCTCTTCCTTCTCGTTGCCCAGTGCGCCGCGCGGCGTGTGGCAGGCGCCGCAATGCCCCAGGCCCTGGACCAGATAGGCGCCGCGGTTCCATTCGGCCGACTGTTTGGGATCGGGCTGATAGGCGCCCGGCTTGAAGAACATCTTGTTCCAGAAGGTCAGCAGCCAGCGCTGGCTGTAGGGGAACGACATCTGGTTCTTGGGCGGCGTATAGCTGACCGGCTTGATCGTCTTCAGATAGGCGTAGATCGCCTTGGCGTCCTCGTCGGTCACCTTGGTGTAGGCGGTGAAGGGAAAGACCGGATAGAGATGGTCGCCGTCATCGTCCACGCCTTCGCGCATGGCGCGGACGAGCTGCTCCTCCGTCCAGCCGCCGATACCGGTATCCTTGTCCTGCGTCAGGTTCGGCGTATAGACCGTCCCGAACGGCGTCTTCAGCGGCAGGCCGCCGGCGAATTCCTCGCCGCCCGGACGGGTGTGGCAGGAGATGCAGTCGCCGATCGTCGCCAGGTATTTGCCCTTGGCGACCAGCGGATCTTCCGGGGCCGAAGAGGCGGCGGCCGCAGGCGCCGCGTCCTGTGCGAAGGCCGGCCCGGCGAGCAGGCCCACGCCCATCGCCGCGAAAACCGCGCCCCGCAAGGCAAACCCGTTGAAGCCCTGACGCCGTGAAACGCTACGATTCATGAGAGCTGCCCCGATTGTCCGATCGACATTGTGTCGGATTGACTTGTTTTGGCCGGCGCGGAGTGCGCAACGCTTGACCTGCTAACCGATATTCCCCCGGGAAAGTTCGATCAAGGTCCAATCGGTCGCATCAGAAGCGCCCGAAGACGATCCAGGCGACGATCCCCGCGGCCCCGGCCAGTCCCGGCAGGGCCAGCCAAAGCGGCGCGAAGCGAAGCGGCGGCGGCACGATTTCCGCGCCGACGCGCTTGGTCCCGACGATCATCGCCGCGGTCAGGTTCTGCCGTTTGAAGACAAGGTAGAACAGGACCACGGCCACATGCAGGCCGGAGAACAGCAGCAGCAGGTTGAAGACGCGACCGTGCCAATGCGCGATCCGGCGGCCCAGCTCGAAGCTGACATAATTGCCGAGCGGGCCGGGATCGAGCCCGTCGATATCCACCGCGAACAGGCCAAGCACGGATTGGGCGAGCAACAGGAGCAGCAGCACCGCCACGCTCCATCCGCCCATCGGGTTATGTCCGAACGCAATCCGGCCGGAGCGCCTGAGCAGTGCCGCGCCATAGGCGACGACGCCGCGCGGACTATGGATGAAGTCGGCGAAACGCGCGGTCTGGCTGCCGGCGAAACCCCAATAAATGCGAAACAGCACCAGCGTCAGGATGAAATAGCCCGACAGCTTGTGCCATTCGAGATGGTCGGTCTCGCTTGTCCACCAGGAAAATCCGAAGAGCGCGACGATCAGCCAATGGAACAGCCGGGTCGGCAGGTCCCAGACGCGGACGCGGCGCAACTCCCCGGGGTTCGGCGCGCGCACTGTCGTCTATCAGTGCGCTTCGTCCTCCGGCGGCGTGCGGAACGGCTTGTGGCAGCCCTGGCAGGTCTTGCCGGTGGCTTTAAGCTGCTCGCCGATGGCCTTGGCGTCGCCGGTGGCGACGATCTCGACCAGCTTGTCCGCCTCGGGCGGGAACTTGTCGGCCGCGGCCTTGAACTCATCCGGCTGGGTCCAGATTTCCGGCTTGGCCAGCGTCTTCACGCCGGATTCGGGCCCGGTCCCCTTGGGGAACCAGGTCGGCAACTCGCGGGCGGACGCCGCGATCTTCTTCGCCGCATCGGTCATGATGGCGCGATCCAGCGTGCCCGACTTCAACTGGCCGCCGATCGCCTTGGCCTGGGTGCCCAGGTCCTTCAGCTTCTCATGCCGGGCCTTGATGATCTCCGCCGGGCTTTCGTCCGCGGCCATGGAGCCGCCCGCGACGGTCAACAGCGCAGCAGCGAGCACGGTGGCGATCGTCCGACTTTCAAATCGCATAGCGGTCAAACCTTTCGATGGGTACGCTTCGGGTGGTACGGAAATCCTTAACCCGGCCTTCCGGCCGTAGTAAGTCACGCAGCAACCTCGCCGAACCAAGCGCCGATCACAAGCGAATTTCATGCTGAAACCTTCGTCCATCTGTGTCTATTGCGGCTCGGCCGAGGACGTTGCCCAACCCTACAAGGATGCGGCCGCGGAATTGGGCCGGATCGCCGGCGAGAACGGCATCGATGTCGTCTATGGCGGCGGCCGCAGCGGGCTGATGGGCCTCGTCGCGAATGCGGCGCTGCTGGCCGGCGGCCGGGTGATCGGCGTGCTGCCGCAGGCGATCGTGGCGATGGAGGTGGCGCACGGCGCGCTGACCGAGACGATCGTCGTCGACACGATCCATCGCCGAAAGCAGACGATGGCGGACCGGGCCGAGGCTTTCGTGATCCTGCCCGGCGGCCTCGGCACGCTGGACGAAGGCATGGAAATCCTGGCGTGGCGCCAGCTGCGCTTCCACGACCGGCCGGTCGTGATCGTGAATGTCGACGGCTATTGGGACCCGCTGCTGGCGATGCTGGAGCGGGCGGCCGCGGAAGGATTCATCTATGCCCGCGGAAAGACCCTCTTCCGGGTCGTCACGCAGGTCGAACACGTGCTGCCCGCGATCGCCGCGCAACTCGCGGAGTAGAAGATTTGCGCACTGTGAATTGCGCAGATTTCCGATTAGCTTGCGGCCTCCCTTACGGATCGCGTAAAACCCGCCGCTGATAGCGGCCGACCGCGAAGCCGTGCCTGTTCAGTTCGAGCGGCGTTGCCGCCATTTCGGAGGAAGTTAGTCGATGTCGAAGATCAAAGTCGCCAAGCCGGTTGTGGAGCTCGACGGCGACGAAATGACCCGCGTTATCTGGCAGTTGATCAAGGACAAGCTGATCCTGCCCTATCTCGACATCGACCTGCATTACTACGACCTGGGCATGGAGGAGCGCGACCGCACCGACGATCAGGTGACGATCGATTCCGCCAACGCGATCCTGAAGCATGGCGTCGGCGTCAAATGCGCGACGATCACTCCGGACGAGGCTCGCGTCGAAGAGTTCAAGCTGAAGAAGATGTGGAAGTCGCCCAACGGCACGATCCGCAACATCCTGGGCGGCACCGTCTTCCGTGAGCCGATCATCTGCAAGAACGTCCCGCGCTATGTCCCGGGCTGGACCAAGCCGATCGTCATCGGCCGCCATGCCTTCGGCGACCAGTACCGCGCGACCGACTTCAAGGTGCCGGGCAAGGGCAAGCTGACCATGACGTTCCAGCCGGACGACGGCAGCGCGCCGATCGTCCATGAAGTGTTCCACTTCAATGACGCGGGCGTTGCGATGGGCATGTACAACCTGGACGAGTCGATCTCCGGCTTTGCCCATGCCTGTTTCGTCTACGGCCTGCAGCGCAACTATCCGGTCTATCTGTCGACCAAGAACACGATCCTCAAGGCCTATGACGGCCGGTTCAAGGATATCTTCCAGGCGATCTTCGACGCCGAATACAAGGACAAGTTCAAGGCCGCCGGCCTGACCTACGAGCACCGCCTGATCGACGACATGGTCGCGGCCTGCATGAAGTGGGAAGGCGGCTATGTATGGGCCTGCAAGAACTATGACGGCGACGTCCAGTCCGACACGGTTGCCCAGGGCTTCGGCTCGCTGGGCCTGATGACCTCTGTCCTGCTGACCCCCGACGGCAAGACCGTCGAGGCCGAGGCGGCGCACGGCACCGTCACCCGCCACTATCGCCTGTGGCAGCAGGGCAAGGACACCTCGACCAACCCGATCGCCTCGATCTTCGCCTGGACCCAAGGCCTGAAATATCGCGGCAAGTTCGACGAGACGCCGGACGTCGTGAAGTTCGCCGACGCGCTGGAGAATGTCTGCGTCTCGACGGTCGAAGCCGGCTTCATGACCAAGGATCTGTCGATCCTGATCGGACCGGACCAGGCCTGGCAGACAACCGGCGCTTTCCTGGACACGCTGGCCGACCGTCTGGAAAAGGCGCTTGCCTAAGTCTTTCGGGCTGATCCTTCGGACTTAGCCCCAAAAGAAAACGCCGGCGAGGGTAACCCCGCCGGCGTTTTTTATTGCCGAAGCCTTACCGGCGTGCTGACAGACGCTGAGCTTGCTGTTCGCGTTCGCTGGAACGGCGTGCGGGCGGCTGATAGGCGCGCCGTGCGTGATCGGCGCAATAGGGCAGCCCCTCGGCGGACGCACGGCCGCAGAAATGGAAGTCCGGATGGCGCGGGTCGCCGATCGGCCATTTGCAGATGCGATCGGTCAGCGTCAGGATAGTCGCGCCGGGCACGTCCTCCACCTCGATCGGGGCGGGCCGAATCTCGATATGCCGTTGCGGCGGGGCCGCCGGACGGGCGACCACGCGCGGCGCCGTATGCGCCGGTGCCTCGACGCGCGGACGGCGGACAGGACGCGGCCGCGGCGCGCCGGCCGGGCGGTTCTTGATCGGCGACGGACGCCCGGTAAGGCCCAGCCTGTGGGCTTTGCCGATGACGGCGTTACGGGTGATGCCCCCAAGATGCGTGGCGATCTGGCTGGCGCTCAGCCCGTCATGCCAAAGGGATCGAAGCTGTTCGATCCGCTCGCTGCTCCACTCCATGTGTTTCTCCGTGAATTGGGGTGCGATATCGCTACATCAGGATCGTATGCCTGCTAGATATAGTAGGCAAGCACGAAATGTGCACCAGCATGTTGCGAAGTTCCGATCTGCGCAGGGTTATGGTCAAATCGCCGTGGTAATGCATGGACACGATGCGAACCAATGCCGCCATCAGAAGAACTGAACCCAGCGCCGGGCAACTGGTCAGCCGCTTTCCGGTGAGGGACGCGCGCGCCGACGAGGAGCTGATGACCGCCATTGCCGCGGGCGACCAGCACGCGTTCGCCCGGCTGGTCGAACGGCATCTGAGCCGCACTGTCGGCCTGGCGACCCGCCTGATGGGATCACGCGCGGACGGCGAGGAGATCGCGCAGGAGGCGTTCTCCCGCGTCTGGTCCCACGCGTCGCGTTGGCGGCCGATCGGTAGCGGCGGCAACGCGCGCTTCACCACGTGGCTGTACCGGATTGCGGTCAATCTGGCGATCGACCGGAAACGGCGCGCCAAGCTGACGCCGCTGGACGATATCGAGGAGCCGCTGGACGAATCCGACGACGGTTTCGTGCAGATCCACAAGCGGCAGATATCGGATGCCGTTGCGGCTGCGATGTTGCGTCTACCGGAACGTCAGAGGATCGCGTTGTCATTGTGCTTTTTTGATGAGGTCAGCAATATCGAAGCCGGAAAGATCATGGGCCTGAGTGTCGGCGCTATCGAATCCCTGCTGGTCAGGGCCCGGCGCACGCTGAGGCAGGACCTGTCGGGCGTCTATGACGAGCTATCGGAGGGTTAGGTGGAGCTGGGGCGATTTCGTGCGATTCTGAGTGCTTACGGCGCGGCGCCCGAGCGCTGGCCGGAGGACGAACGTATGGACGCACTGGCGTTGACTCGCGGCTCGATTGTTGCGGCGCGCGAACTGGCCGATGCCCGGATGCTCGACGATGCGCTCGGCTTCGCCGCGGCCCGTCCGGAGCTCGACCGCCTGGCCGTTCTCCAGCACAGGATCGTCAGCGCCGCCAACCCGCTGATGCAAAGCTGGATGGGACGGTGGTTCGGCATCAGCCTGACCCCCATGCAGCTCTGGCCCTCTGTCGCGGGCCTGGCGCTTGCCACGATCCTCGGCTTCACCGTCGGCATCAACGGCATGCTGCAGACCGACACGGTACACGATACGGACGACGGGCTGGCTTTCCTGTCGGCCGATTCATCGATCGGCAGCCAGTGATACTCTCACGCGGCACCGGCCTCCTTGCCGTTCTTCTGGTCGTTTCGGTCGCGATCAATCTTTTCCTGGGCGGAAACGAACTCGGTCTGCGCTTTCACCATCCGCCGCCGCCGATGAATATGGAGCAGCGCTTCGAGATGCTGTTCCAGACCCTGCCGGACGCCGATCGCGCGATCGCGCGCGAAGCGATCGACAGGCATCGCGAGCAGCTTCTGGATAAGCTGCACGAGTATCGTGCCGCGGCGGGGGCCGCCGCCGCCATCGTCCGCGCGGACCCGTTCAACGAAGAGGCGGCGCGGGCCGCTTTTGCCAAGGCCGACGACGCCTCCGTCGCATTTCGCCACGAGGTTCAGGATACGGTGATCGATATCGCCGGCAAGGTCTCGACCGCGGGGCGTTCGCACTTGCGCGCCGGTCTCGGCGGCCCTTGACGTCGACGAGAGCGAAAAGCCCGCTATTGGAGCAGCGCGCGCAACTTTGCTAAGACAGGTCGCAAAGGGGTTCGGCATCGCGCCGGCCTGATTTTGCGGGATTTTTGCATGCGGGCGGTGTTCGGCGTCAGGATTCGGCATCTGCTTGTCCTTGCCCCGCTGCTTTCGCTGCCGGCCGCGACCGGCTTCGGCGCCCAGAAGGCCGCCGAACCCGTGCCCCCGCTCGAAGTCCGCGGTTACGAACTCGCGGCGAACCAGGACCAGCCCACACTCTGCTTCACGCTGTCCCAGACCGTCGCGCGGCGGCCGGATGCGCCGCTGGAATCGTTCGTTTCCGCCGAACCGTCGGTCAAGCTGGCCGCGATCCCGCGCAACAACCGCCTATGCCTGACCGGCTTCGCATTCGGAACCGGCTACAACGTGTCGTTGAAGGCCGGCCTGCCGGGGGTTACGAGCCCGCTCGGGAAGGACTGGAGTCATTGGATCCAAGTACCCAACCGGCCGCCGGAATTCGATTTCGCCGGTCCCGTCGATGGCGTTCTACCCCGTGCGGGTAACGACGGGCTGCCGCTGCGCAGCGTCAACGTGCCGAAGATCGACATCGACCTGTTCCGCATCGGCGAAGCGGATGTCGCCGGGTTCAGCGCCCGCCAGGCCTTGAACGGGGGGGATATCGAAAACCGCATCGGCCGGGGCGAGCGCATCTGGCACGGAACGATTGAACCCAAGGGGCAGGCAAACCGCGACACCGTGACGGCGATTCCGGTCCGACAGGCGATCGAAGGGTCCAAGCCCGGCCTCTATATCGCCACCGCGCGCGAAACCGGCGCGATCGTCGCGCCGCAATCGGCGCTGCCGACGCAGTATTTCTTTGTATCGGACCTCGGCCTTGTGACCTACCGCGGACTGGACAGTCTTGCAGTGTGGGTCCGTTCCCTGGCGACGACCAACCCCGCGCCGGGCACGGAGATCGCGCTGATCGGGCGCGACAACCGCGAGTTGGCGCGCCAGCGCACCGACGATAACGGTTTCGTACGCTTCGAAGGCGACATCCTGCGCGGCGCCGGGGGCAGCGAGCCGACCGCGCTCTATGCCTACGGCCAGTCGGGCGATTTTGCGGCACTGGCGCTGGACCAGGGCGGGCAGACCGGAGCCGAACCGGTCAGCGCGATCATCTATCCCGACCGCAGCGCCTATCGGCCGGGCGAAACGGTCAATATCCTGACGCTGCTGCGCACTGCCCAGGGCGGCGCGGCGACCAGGCAGCCGCTGACGCTGACCACCTTAAGGCCCGACGGCGTCGTTTTCGACACCAGAACGCTGACCGACCAGGGCGGCGGCTATAGCGCCACGATCGCCTTGCCGGCCGCCGGCGCAAGCGGACGGTGGCGGACGGAAGCCCGCGTGGAGGGCGCCTCCGATCCAGTCGGCCAGGCGACGTTCGACGTCGGTCCAGACATGCCGAGCAACCTCAACCCCGCGGTATCGGCCGATGCGGCCATGCTGGATCCGTCGCAGCCGGCGAACCTTGCGGTCCAGGCGCAATATGCCGATGGGCAGGCGGCCCCGAGTACGCCCGGAACGGTGAGCATCAAGGTCGCTGCGTCGGCGATGCCCTACCCCGCCTTTCCCGCCTTCACCTTCGGCCTGTCCGACGAAATCGTGACCCCGGCCGTGACCGATCCGGTGCGTTTCATAACCGACGCCGCCGGAAAAGCCTTGCTGCCGGTCAAGTTCGCCGTGCCGGCGCTGGCGACCCGGCCGCTGGAAGCCGTCGTCACGGCGCAGCTCTCCGACACCGGCGGGCGTCCCGTCACGCATTCGATGACCATCCCGGTCGCGACGCAGAACCTGGTTCTTGGCGTCCGGCCGACGCCGAGCGCCGTGTTCGACGACCAGACCGCGCATTTCGAACTGATCGCGCTCTCCCCGGATGGGGCGAGGCAGGAGAAAAAGGGCGCCGGCTGGGAAATATTGCGCCTGGATTCCGCACCGTCCTGGCAGTGGGACGGCACGCGTTTCGCCTTTCGCCCGACCATGACCGGCACCCATGTCGACGGCGGCACGATCGACATCCCGGGTAACGGCCCGGCCACGCTGGACCGCAAGCTGCCGGCGGGCCGCTATAGGCTCGAGGTCTTCGATCCGGAGGGCGAGGCGATCAGCTCGGTGCATTTCATGGTCGGCTGGGCGCCGGCCGAGTTCGGCAGCAAGCCGGACGCGGTCGCGGTCAAACCTGCCAAGCCTGTCTACCGTGCCGGCGAGACGGCCGAGTTCTTCGTGAAGCCGCCCTATGAGGCGGACGTCACGCTCGTCCCCGCCGATCCAAGGATCGTGCGGGGCGCCGCCGTGCAGCATATCCCCGCGGCCGGCGGTACGATGCGGCTGGACATCCCGCCGGATGCCGGGATGGCCGTGCAGCTGCTGGTGACCGCGATCGCCCCCGCCGACCCGGTGGCGGCGGGCATGACGCGGCGGGCCTTTTCGAGCATCCCGCTTGCCGCCGATCCGGCTGAACGCCAGCTTGACGTCAAGCTGGACCTGCCCGCGGTCGCGGCGCCCCAAACCGTCCTGGCCGTTCCCGTCACCGTCGCCGCGGCGCCCGACGAAGCCGTATTCGTCCAGCTTTTCGCCACCGATGTCCGTGGCGGCGCCGAGGAGACCGGCAACCCCTTGCCTCCGCTGGCCGCGCTGATTGCGAAGAATGCCGAGGCTGTGACGGTGAGCGACAATTACGGCCGCTTGATCACCGCGTCGGGCCTTTCCAACGGAACGCTCGGAATGCCGGCGGCCGACGCGCCGGATCGGCTGGACAACACGCCGCAGCCTCCCGTCCACCAGCCGCTCGCAATCGCGACCGGGATCGTGGCGCTCGACAAGAACGGCGCGGGCAAACTGTCGCTCGCGTTGCCCGATTTTTCCGGCACGCTCAAGCTGCGCGCAATCGCCTGGTCGGCGGGACGGACCGGACAGGCGACCGCCACCCTGCCCGTGCATGATCCGCTGAGCGCCGACCTGCCCCTGCCGGCGCGGCTGGCGCCGGACGACCGCGCCGACCTGACGCTGACGCTGAACAATATCGACGGGCCGCGCGGCGAATACCGGATCAAGCTGAGCGCCGACGGCCAGGTCGCGTTGCAGGGCGACAGCGAACTCGTCGTCAACCTGGCCGAGCATGAGCAGCGCGCCCAGCCGGTGACGATCCAGGCCAAGGACCAGGGCGAGGGGACTGTCACCCTATCGGTCACCGGGCCGAACGGCATAGCGTTCGAGCGCCGCCTGAACGTCGCGGTCAGCGCAGCCACCGCACGCATCGTCCGGCATGCACAGCTGACGTTGAAGCCCGGTGCCACCCTGACGGTCGACCCTGCGCTCACCGCCGGGCTGCGGCCGGAGAGCATCGTCAGCCAGACGACGTTCGGCGCCGGAATCGATTTCGATCTGAACGGGCTGGCTGCCGACCTGACGGGGCACGCTCTTTTTTCGGCCGGACAAATCATCGGCGAAGCGACGGTCTGGCTTTCGCCCGCGAGCGTGCTTGCGAACCTTGGGCTGAAAGACGACCCGCAAGCCAGGCTCACCGCGCTCGTCCGCGCGCTGGCGGCCTATCAGACGACGGACGGCGGTTTCTCGCGCTGGGGCGGCGGCGCCAGCGATCCATGGCTGACGGCCGAGATCGCCGACCTGCTGCAGCGCTGCAAGACCGCCGGCGTGGTCCTGCCCGACACGATGCTGGACCAGGCCATTGCCCGCCTGGCCGCGATTTTCGCCCCCTTGGCCACCGGCCCGATCGACGCCGTCACCGTACCGCCGGGCAGATTGGCAGAGGCCGCCTATGCCGCCCGCGTGCTGGCGGCCGGCGGGCAGATGAATTTGTTCCAGCTGCGTTATTTCAGCGACCGCCTGCAAGCCGAACTGCGCGATCCGCTGTCTGTCGGGCTGATCGCCTCGTCCTTCGCGATCCTGGGCGACAAGGCCTCCGCCACGGCCGGCTTCGCACGCGCCATGTCCCTCGCCGAATCCGGCGGAAGCGTGCGGCTGGAATTGGAAGGCCAGGCGGCGCTTACCGCGCTGATGATCGAAAGCGGCGCGGTGGCGCAACCGTCAACCGCCTCCTTCCTTGCCGGCCTGTCCGGGGCGGCGGGCAACCGCCGCCAGTTCAGCACGGCCGAGGCCATGTGGCTGTTCCGGACCGTCGTGCCGCTCGTGGCATCCGCCGGTCCGGTGAAGGCCAAGATCGGCGACCTGACATTGCAGCAGGATCACGCCCTATGGGGGTTTGTGAAAGGCACGCCGCCGATCAGGAACCTGGCCGACAAGCCGGCGCACATTTCGCTGACGGTGCTGGGCGACCCCGCCCAGGGCGAGGTCAGGGACCAGGGCTTCGAGCTGCAGCGCGCGTTCTTCGACACCAACGGCAAACCGGTCGATCCGGCCAATATCCGGCAGAACGATCTGCTCGTCGTGGTCCTGACCGGCCGCTTCACCGGGCAGGGCGACGCCAAGCCCTTGCTGGTCGACCCGCTGCCGGCCGGCTGGCGGATCGAGGCGGCCGATATCAAGGACGCCGCCAATCGCTATCCCTGGCTGAAGGATCTGGGTGGCGCAAGCTTCGCACGGGCCGACGACGGAAGGCTGGTCGCCATCCCCAACCTGACCGGCGAGCGGCACGAATTCAAAACCGCCTATGTCGTCCGCGCCACGGTTCGCGGGCAGTTCGCGCTGCCAGGGCCCACCATCCAGGACCTGGCGCAGCCGGCGCAATATGGCCGCGGCGCGGCCGGCAAGACCAAGGTCGATCCGGCGTCTTAGGTCGCGCTGTCCCGCAACGCGCGCACCATCCGGACCGCCTGCATCGTCTCCGGCACGTCGTGCACGCGCAGGATCTGTGCGCCCTGCCCCATCGCCGCCAGCCCGGCGGCGAGCGATCCGCCCAGCCGCCTATCGGCGGGCTCCCCCGCTGACAGCCGGCCGATGAAACCCTTGCGCGATACGCCGACCAGCAACGGAACGCCAAGCCCGTGGAAGAGCGCGAGCTGGTCGAGCAGCGTCAGATTGTGGGCCACGGTCTTGCCGAAGCCGATGCCGGGGTCGAGTAAGATGCGGGATCGGTCGATCCCGCCCGCTTCAGCCGCCGCGATCCGGGCCGCGAGATAGTCGTAAACATCGAGCGCGACGTCGTCATAGGCAGGGTCGCGCTGCATGGTCGCGGGATCGCCCAGCATGTGCATCAGCACGACGGGAACATCCGAATCCGCGGCCACCGCGATCGATTCGGGATCGTGGGTCAGCGCGCTGACGTCGTTGATCATGGCCGCCCCGGCCTCCAGCGCGGCATAGAGGGTGCGAGCGTTGCGGCTGTCGATCGAGACGGTGACACCGGCCGCCGCGAGGCCACGGATGACCGGAACCACCCTGGCGGCCTCGGCGGTGGGATCGACCGGCGCGGCGCCGGGGCGGGTCGATTCACCGCCGACATCGACGATGCCGGCGCCCGCGCCGACCAGCGCCAGCCCGTGCGCGATCGCCCGGTCCGCGTCGTGATAGGCACCGCCGTCGGAGAAGCTGTCGGGCGTCACGTTGACGATGCCCATGACGACCGGCGCATCCCGGTACCGGGCGCGGGCGGCGGTATGGCCGGCCAGTTCTGCCGCGATATCGGCGGCGGGCACGATCTCGCGGCGGATGCCGTCGCCGCGCTCGACGACCTCGACCAGCGAAAAGGCCAGCGGCCCGCCGGCCAGCGGCAAGGCCATCCGCTTATCGACCGCACGCCGCGCGGCGGCGCCGGACAGGATGCCAAGCGGCCTCAGATAGCGGTTCACAGTCTTTCGGTCCCGGAGGGTTTGGGCAGCGCCTCGACCAAGTCGTGGATCGCGGCACCGGTGGCAGGGTGTCGCCAATCGGGGGCGACATCCATCAACGGCAGCAGCACGAAGGCGCGGTCGGCCAGGCGTGGATGCGGCAGGATCGGCGCTTGCCCATCCGCCGATACCCGCCCGTCGTAATCGACGATATCCAGGTCGAGCGTCCTCGGCGCGTTGGCCTGGCGGCGCTCGCGCCCGAATTCCGCCTCGACGGCGTGCAGTCTGGCCAGCAGCGCGTCGGGCGGAAGCGACGTTTCGACCCGAACCGCCGCATTCACGAATTCAGGATCGGACGGGTCCGGCCAGGCCGTGCTGCGATAGAGCGGCGAACGCGCGGCGACCCGGATTCCGTCACCGTCGAGCGCCGCCATCGCCGCCTCGACAGCGGCCCCTGGGCTGGCGAAACGCCCCGCCAGATTCGATCCGAGTGCGACGATTGCAAAAACCACGCGAGGAGCCCTTGAAACTCTTCATATGATGAATAGTTAACTTAATGAAACACTCTGATCCACAGTGGATCGGAAAGTTCCAACGATGGAGTTCACGATGACCGACACAGTTTGCACCGAGCTGACCGCGCTGGCCAAGGCGACGCTGTTCCCGGCTCTGTACCTGGTATTTTTTGCCTGGTCCGTCACCCTGCTGGGTGCGTAATGCGCATGTCCGTAGCCTGACGCGACGGGGCTCAGCCCCGCTCGCGCCGGGCCAGGAAGGCCAGCCGCTCCAGCAGGTGCACGTCCTGCTCGTTCTTGATCAGCGCGCCGTAAAGCGGCGGCACCAGATTCTTCGCATCCTTCGCCCGCAGGGCGTCAGGCGGAATGTCCTCGATCACCAGCAGCTTGATCCAGTCCAGCAGCTCGGAGGTCGAGGGCCGCTTCGACAGGCCGGGAATTTCCCGCACCTCATAGAACAGCGTCAGCGCCTCGCGCAGCAGCTCCTGCTTCAGGCCGGGGAAATGCACGTCGACGATCGACTGCATCGTCTCGCGGTCGGGGAAGCGGATATAGTGGAAGAAGCAGCGGCGCAGGAACGCGTCCGGCAGCTCCTTCTCGTTGTTCGAGGTGATGATAATGACCGGCCGGGCCGTCGCCTTCACCAGCTCCTGCGTCTCGTAGACGAAGAATTCCATCCGATCGAGCTCGAGCAGAAGGTCGTTCGGGAACTCGATATCCGCCTTGTCGATCTCGTCGATCAGCAGCACCGGCCGCCTGTCGGAGACGAACGCCTCCCACACCTTGCCGCGCACGATGTAGTTGGAAATGTCCTGCACCCGCGGGTCGCCGAGCTGCCCGTCGCGCAGGCGCTTCACCGCGTCGTATTCGTAAAGTCCGTGCTGCGCCTTGGTGGTCGACTTGACGTGCCATTCGATCAGCGGCGCATCGATCGCCGCCGCGATCTCGCGCGCCAGCACGGTCTTGCCGGTGCCGGGCTCGCCCTTGACCAGCAGTGGACGCTGCAAGGCGATGGCAGCGTTGACGGCAATATTCAGGTCGGGCGTCGCGACATAGCTGTCGGTGCCCGCGAAGCGCTTGGGAGCGTCAGCCACGATCTTCGATTGCCTTTCGGATTGCGGCGAGAGCCTCGCCGGCCTTGGCGCCGTCGGGACCGCCGGCCTGGGCCATGTCGGGCCGTCCGCCGCCGCCCTTGCCGCCCGCCGCCTCCGAGCCGACGCGGACCAGATCCACGGCGTTCAGGCGGCCGATCAGATCGGCGGTGACGCCGACGACGATGCCGAGCTTGCCCTCGGGCGAGGCCGAAGCCACGGCGATAACGCCGCTGCCCAATTTCTTCTTCTGTTCATCGACCAGCGACTTCAGATCGCCCGGCGCCATGCCCGGCGCCTCGACCGCCTGGAATTGAACCTCGCCGATCATCACCGGCGCCGGCCCGGCGCCCGCACCGCCGCCGGACGCGAGCTTGCGACGCAGATCCGCGACCTCCCGCTCCAGCCGCTTGCGTTCCTCGACCAACGAATGGACCCGCGCCGGAACGTCGGCCTGCGGCACGCGCAGTTCCGCCGCCGCTGCGTCCAGCCAATCCTCGCGCTGGCGCATATAGTCGATGGCCGCCTGCCCGGTCAGCGCCTCGATGCGGCGCACGCCCGCCGACACCGCGCCCTGATCGACGATCTTCAAGACGCCGATATCGCCGGTGTTGGCGACATGGGTGCCGCCGCACAGTTCGACCGAATAGGGGAATTCCTCGCCGGGCAACGTGCCGCCCATCGACAGGACCCGGACCTCGTCGCCGTATTTCTCGCCGAACATGGCGATGGCGCCACTGGCCACTGCCTCGTCCTGGCTCATCAGCCGTGTCTCGACCGGCGCGTTGGCGCGAATGCGGTCGTTGACCGCCGCCTCGACCGCCGTGAGGTCGGCCTCGGGGATCGGCACCGGCTGCGAGATGTCGAAGCGCAGCCTGTCGGGCGTGACCAGCGAGCCCTTCTGGGCAACATGGTTGCCCAAGCGGCGGCGCAGGGCATTGTGCAGCAGATGGGTCGCCGAATGGTTGGCCCGGATCGCGGACCGGCGCGCATGGTCGACATCGAGCTTCACCGCGTCGCCGACCGCGATCTCGCCCACGTCGATCGTCGCCTCATGGACGAACAAAGCGCCGAGCTTCTTCTGCGTGTCGGTGACCGTCGCCTTGCCCTTGGCCCCTGTGACGATGCCGGTGTCGCCGACCTGGCCGCCGGATTCGCCATAGAACGGGGTCTGGTTGACGATGATCTGGGCCTTCTGGCCGACGGAGGCTGACTGCGCCTCCTTACCGTCCGCCACAATCGCCACGACCTGGGCTTCCGCCGTCTCCGTGTCGTAGCCCAGGAATTCGGTGGCGCCCAGGCGGTCGCGCAGTTCGAACCAGAGCTGCTCGGTCGCCGCCTCGCCGGACCCGGCCCAGGCGCGGCGCGCGTCGGCCCGCTGTTTCGCCATCGCCAGTTCGAAGCCGGCATTGTCGACCGTCTTGCCCTGGCCGCGCAGCACGTCGGCCGTGAGGTCGAGCGGGAAGCCGTATGTGTCGTAAAGCTTGAACGCGACGTCGCCCGGCAGCGTGCCGCCTTCGCCCAGGCGACCGGTCTCCTCGTCCAGCAGCTTCAGGCCGCGGTCGAGCGTCGCCTGGAACCGCCGCTCCTCGAGCCGCAGCGTCTCGGTCATCAGCCCCTCGGCGCGGACCAGCTCGGGGTAGGCCTGGCCCATCTGGCCCACCAGCGCCGGGACCAGCCGGGCGAGCAATGGCTCGCGGGCGCCCAGGATATGCGCATGGCGCATCGCGCGGCGCATGATCCGGCGCAGCACATAGCCGCGTCCCTCGTTCGACGGCATGACGCAGTCGGCGATCAGGAACGAGGTCGAGCGCAGATGGTCCGCGATCACCCGGTGCGAAACCTTGTGCGGCCCGTCGGGATCGGTGTTGGTGGCGTCGGCCGAGGCGACGATCAGCGCGCGCATCAGGTCGATATCGTAATTGTCGTGCTTGCCCTGCAGCACCGCCGCCAGCCGCTCCAGCCCCATGCCGGTGTCGATCGACGGGCGCGGCAGGTCGACCCGGTGGTCCGGCGTCACCTGCTCATACTGCATGAAGACCAGGTTCCAGATCTCGATGAACCGGTCGCCGTCCTGGTCGGCCGATCCGGGCGGACCGCCGGGGATCTTGTCGCCGTGGTCGAAGAAGATTTCCGTGCAAGGCCCGCACGGGCCGGTGTCGCCCATGCGCCAGAAATTGTCGGCCGTCGGAATGCGGATGATGCGGCTTTCCGGCAGGCCGGCGATCTTCTTCCACAGGTCGAAGGCGACGTCGTCCTCGGAGAAGACGGTGACGGTCAGCTTGTCGGCGGGCAAGCCGAAATCCCCGGTGATCAGCTTCCAGGCGAACTCGATCGCCTCCGGCTTGAAATAGTCGCCGAACGAGAAGTTGCCGAGCATCTCGAAGAAGGTGTGGTGCCGGGCGGTGTAGCCGACATTCTCCAGGTCGTTGTGCTTGCCGCCCGCGCGCACGCATTTCTGCGCGGTTGTCGCGCGGGTGAAGGGCTGCTGCTCTGCGCCGGTGAAAACGTTCTTGAACTGCACCATGCCCGAATTGGTGAACATGAGCGTCGGATCGTTGCGCGGCACGAGCGGGCTCGAGGCCACGGCGGCGTGGCCGTTGCGCACGAAGAAATCCAGGAAGGTGCGGCGGATATCGCTGGCTGTAATCATGAGACTTCAGATGGACCCGCTGAACAGAGGCGGCAAGCACCCGGTTCTAACGGAAAGGGCCGCGAAATGTCCACCTGACGGCAGGAAAAGGCCCCGCTGTCCTTTCGGGCGCGCGGGGCCAAGTCTGGGAGGAAACGCCGATAAGGCGTCGATCGGCGGAGGGAACGCCGATCCCGGCAAGGGATGCAGTCGCCGGAAACAAGATGGATTTACCGCGTAGTTGATGGAGATTCTTGTCGGCGGCCCCGCGATTTGCCGAAATCGCTTGTCGGCTGTGCGCCCATGCGTCGATATGATCTCCCCATGTTGAACTGGTTGGTCACTGTCGCCTTCACGCTGACGCTGTTCGAAGCGGCCGCCTTCGCGCTCCACTGGAGTCCGCTGATCGCCGGCGGCTTCGGCTTTTCGATCGGCTCGGCGCTGGGGCTGATGTTCTCGCGCTAGCGCCGATCCTCGAAGGGATCGAGGGTCGCAACATCGAGTTTCTTGAAATCGCGCACGTTGCGGGTCACGACGACGAGCTTGTGGGCGATGACCGTCGCGGCGATCATTGCGTCCTCAGCGAGGGTTTTCGAACGCCGGTGCATCAAGCGCGCCCAATTGCGAAACGCGGCCGCGTCCATTGGCAAGACATTGAAAGTGCCGGCGATCTGGTCGACCCAGCCTCGATGTCGTCCGCCTTCTCCGGATCTTGTGCACGCGTCAACTCGACGCCCGCTTGCAACGCGCCGATCGTAACCGCCGAGATGAACAGGTCGGAATCCGGAACCTGCCGAAGCCAAGCGACCACCGCGCCGTGAGGCTTGGCGCGCCGTCTGCTGAAGCCGCCGCCATTCCGCCACCGGCACCATCACGACCGCTTCGGCACCACGTTTGGTCACGATCTGCGGCCCTTCCCGCAAGCATGTTTCCAACAGTTCACTGAAGCGGGCTTTCGCGTCCTGAACAGGCCAGAATGTCATCACCACCTCCAAACTAGTCAGATAACTAGTCTGTCCTGATGTTGGTTTTAAGCAAAGATCGCCTAAAACCGCTCCAGTTCCGGGAACGGCACTTTGCCGCCATGCACATGCATGCGCCCACCCTCGGCGCAGCGATGCAGCTTGGGGAAGACCTTGCCGGGATTGAGCAGGGTGCCGGGATCGAAGGCGCACTTGACCGCCTGCTGGCGCGCCAGGTCCGGTTCTTCGAACTGATATTCCATAAGGTCGCGCTTCTCGACACCGACCCCATGCTCGCCGGTCAGCACGCCGCCGACATCGACGCAGAGCCGCAGGATATCCGCGCCGAAAGCCTCCGCGCGTTCGATCTCCCCATCGCGGTTCGCGTCGTAGAGGATCAGCGGGTGCAGGTTGCCGTCGCCGGCATGGAAGACATTGACCACGCCCAGCCCATGCACCTTGGACAGGCGGCGGATCTCGCCGAGCACGCGGCTCAGCTGGTGGCGCGGGATGGTGCCGTCCATGCAGTAATAATCAGGCGCCAGGCGCGAGGTCGCCGGGAAGGCGGCCTTCCGTCCGGCCCAGAACAGCAGCCGTTCCGCCTCCGAAGTGCTGACGCGGACACTGACCGCGCCGCAGCCCCTGGCGATCTCCTCGACCATACCCAGCAGATGGTCGATCTCGGCATGCGGCCCGTCGAGCTCGACAATTAAGAGCGCCTCGACATCCAGCGGATAGCCGGCATGGACGAATTCCTCCACCGCCGCGACCGACGGCTTGTCCATCATCTCCATGCCTGCCGGGATGATGCCGGCGGCGATGATCCTGGCCACGCAGTCGCCCGCCGACTCTTCCGCCCCGAAGCCGATCAGCGCCGCGCGCGCCCCCGGCGGCTTGGGCAGGATGCGCACGGTGACCTCGGTCACGATGCCAAGCATGCCCTCCGAGCCGACCACGACACCCAGCAGGTCGTACCCGTCGGGGTCGAGATGCTTGCCGCCCAGGCGGACGACTTCGCCCGACATCAGCACCATCTCCACCCCCAGTACATTGTTGGTGGTGAGGCCGTATTTGAGGCAATGCACGCCGCCCGAATTCTCACCCACATTGCCGCCGATCGAACAGGCGATCTGGCTGGACGGATCGGGCGCGTAATAGAAGCCGGCGGCGGAGACGGCGTGGGTCAGCCCAAGATTGGTGACACCGGGCTGCGCCGTCACGGTGCGGTTGGCGTAGTCGATGTCCAGGATGCGGTTGAACTTACCCATACCGACGACAACCGAATCCGCCAGCGGCAGCGCGCCGCCCGACAGCGAGGTGCCGGACCCGCGCGGCACGACCTTCACACCCATCGACGCGCAAAGCTTGAGGACGGCCGACACCTCCTCGGTGTTGCGCGGCAGGACCACCGCCACCGGCCGCTGGCGATAGGCGGTGAGCGCGTCGCTTTCATAGGCGCGCAGCGCGTCGGCGGCATGGATCACGCCCTCGCCCGGCACGATGACCTTCAGCGCGGCGACGATGGCCGCCTTGCGTGCCAGGATCGCCTGGTCCGGCTCGGGCATCAGCACGGCATTACCCCAATCTTCCCTTCAGCAGCCCCATCACCGCGTCGTCCGTCCGGTCGGGCCGCAGCGGCGTCACCGACACGGCCTTTTCGCGCAGCGCCTGAATGTCGCTATCGGCTGCCTGATGGCCGCCGGCGCGGTCGAAATTCAGCCAGTAATACGGTTTGCCGCGCAGATCCGTACGGGAATCGATGCCGATGGCGCGGATCGAGCGGGCGCCCTGGCGCGTCGGGCGGATGCCGGTCACGGCACCCGGCGCCACCGCCGGGAAATTGACGTTCAGGCACATGTCGCGCGGCAAGGACTCGGCCAGAAGCCGTTCGAGAACATTCGCGCCGTGCGTGCGGGCGGTATCCCAATGAACGGGATCGGTCTTGCGGAAAGCCTGGCTCAACGCGACCGCGGGGATGCCGCAGAGGAGCGCGGTCATGGCGCCCGACACCGTACCGGAATAGGCGATGTCGTCGGCCAGGTTCGCGCCCTTGTTGACGCCGCTGATCACCAGATCGGGCAACTTGTCCTTCATGATCAGCCGGACGGCCATGACGATGCAGTCGCTGGGCGTGCCGATGACGGCGAACCGACGGCCCCCGCGCGGTACGACGCGCACCGGAAGCTGCAGCGACAAAGCATGCGACATGCCGCTCTGGTCCGCCTGTGGCGCCACCACCCAGACCTCGTCGGCGAAGCGGGACGCGATCTCCTCGGACACCTTGATCCCTTCGGCGTCGATCCCGTCGTCATTGACCAGAAGGATGCGCGACAGGCGCTTAGGCGAAGATGCGGTCATTGGCCAGCCAGCGAATAGAGCGGGATGACGTAGTAGCCCCGCGTCAGCACCCGGTCCAGCGCGTGGGCCGCATCCAAGCGTTGCACGGGGTCCTTGGCATCGGCCATCGCCGCCGTCAGCGCATCGACCACCGGCGATTCGATGCCCGGATAGTTGCAGCTGCCCGGCGTGTCGGCGGTGGCGCTGCCCCAGCAGGCGCGCGGCTCCCCCGTGGGCGACGCCGGCATCGCCCAATCGTCGAGGATCATGTCGAAATCGAACCGGTCGCGCCGCGTGCGATAGGCCGCGTCACCCAGCACATGGACAGTGGCGACAATGCCCAGGCGCTTCAGCACGCGGGCGAAGGGCAGCACCAGCCGCATGTCGCGCTGGTCGTGGAGCAATATCTCGAACGCGAACGGCGTGCCCGTCTTGCCGTCGGCCAGCCGCCCGTCCTGCACCACCCAGCCGGACGCGTCGAGCTGTGCCATCGCGCGCCGGAGATGATAGCGGATGCCTTCGTCGCCGCTGCCGTCCGTGCGGGGCGGCGTGAAGGCAATCTTGAAGACCTCCGGCGGCAGCTGGTCGCGAAACGGGTCGAGCAGCGCGACCTCGCCGTCGGTCGGCGGGCCGTGGGCGGCGAAGTCGGAATCCGGGAAATAGCTGGCGATCCGGCGCAGCCGACCGTCATAGAGCGTGCGGTCGATCCATTCGAAATCGAAGGAAATCAGCATCGCCTCGCGGACCCGCCGGTCGGCGAAGAACGGGCGCCGGAGATTGAGCATCAGCGCCCGCATGCGGATCGGCTGCGGCGCGGCCGCGCCCGGCGGCGCAGGGCTGTCGGCCCAGCACGGCACGGCGATCAAACAGGCGATCGCCAGTAATGTACGGAGACCCCTCAGCCAATCAGTTCCCTGAGCGGGCGCTGGGGCCGGGGGCCGACATGGCCGATGGCCTCGGCCGCGGCGATGGAGCCGATGCGGCCCGCCTCGGCCAGATCCAGGCCGGCGGTGATGCCGTAGAGCACGCCCGCGGCATAGAGGTCGCCGGCGCCGGTCGTGTCGACCAGCCGGTCGATCGGCTCGGCGGCGATCTTGTGGGACTTGCCGTCGGCGACGATCACCGAACCCGCGGCGCCGTGGGTGACGCAGACGATCGGGCAGCGCTTCGCCAGCGCGGCGACCGCCGCGTCGAAGCCGGTCTCGCCGGTCAGCGCCTCGGCCTCGGTCTCGTTGGCGAACAGGATGTCGACATGGCCGACCAGCTCGGTGAACTCCGCATGGTGGCGGGCGACGCAGAACGCGTCGGAAAGCGTGAGCGCCACCTTGCGGCCGGCCTCGTGCGCGATCTTGGCGGCGGCGAAAAAGGCAGCCTTGGCCTCGGGCCGGTCGAACAGATACCCCTCCAGATAGGTGATCCTGGCGGAGCGGATCAGGTCGGCGTCGATGTCCGTCGATTCCAGCAGCGCCGAGGCGCCCAGGAAGGTGTTCATCGAGCGCTGCGCATCCGGCGTGATCAGGATCAGGCAACGCGCGGTCGGCTCGCCGCCCGAGAGCGGCTTGGTCGCGAAGCCGACGCCGATGGCGCGGATGTCGTGCGCGAAGACTTCGCCCAGCTGGTCGTCGGCGACCTTGCCGATATAGGCGCACTTGCCGCCCAGCGAGGCGATACCGGCCATCGTGTTCGCCGCCGAGCCGCCCGACATCTCGATCGCCGGGTTCATGCGCGAATAGAGCGCCGTGGCCCGGGGGGTGTCGATCAGCGTCATGCCGCCCTTGGCGATGCCTTCGGCCAGCAGGAAGGCGTCGTCCGCTTCAGCCAAAACATCGACGATGGCATTGCCGACGCCGAGGACGTCGAGGGTCGCAGTATCGGTCAAACTCAAGCTCCCGTTTTCCAATCGCCCGAAAGCAGCGTCGGGCGGCGCATGCGCCGCTGCAGCCAGAACACGCCGAAGATGTCGACGATTCCGACCCAGAGGCGGTTGTTGATGCCGTATTTGGATGTGCCGGCCACGCGGTGCCGGTGGTTCACCGGCTCCAGCCCCACCACGAATCCCTCGCGCTTCATCAGCGCCGGCAGGAAGCGGTGGATATGATCGAAATAGGGCAGGCGCAGGAACGCCTCCCGCGAGAACACCTTGAGCCCGCAGCCGGTATCCGGCGTGTCGTCGCCCAGCATGGCGGACCGGACGCGGTTGGCGATCTTGGACGACCAGCGCTTGGCCAGGCTGTCGCGCCGCTTCAGCCGCTGCCCGGCGATCAGGCCGAGCTTGACCGTCGAGGCCGGATTCAGGAATGCCGCGACCAGGCGCGGCACGTCGGCCGGGTCGTTCTGCCCGTCGCCGTCCAGCGTCGCGATCACACGGCCGCGCGCGCCCTCCACCCCGGTGCGCAACGCCGCGCTTTGCCCGCAGCTTTTCGCGTGCCGCAGCACGCGCAGCTGCGGCGTATCCTTTGCCGCATCGGTAAGGCGCCGCAGGGTCTCGTCGGTGCTGCCGTCGTCGATATAGAGAATCTCATAAGGAGGACCGCCGGCCAGGGCCGCGCGTATCTCGCCGATCAGCGGCAGAACGTTGTCGGCCTCGTTCTTAACCGGCACGATGACCGTAAGCACAATACCGTCATCGCCGGTCACCGGCGAGGACGAGGGAAGATCGTCGGACAATTAAGCAGGATCTTTTTGGATGTGATGTTGCGGGTGACTTTAGGCGAAGGCACTCTTAGGCTCCAGAGGCGAGCACGGAAAGCGAAAACACGGGATCCATCATGGCATTTTCGAGCGGCGCCAGCCGAGGCTGGATTGCATTCGCCGCGCTGAGCGGCGGGTTGTCGGTGATCGCCGGCGCCTTCGCCGCACATGGGCTGGACACCGAGATGCAGGCGGCGGAGATCGGCTGGCTGCGCACCGGCAGCCTATACGAGGCGCTGGGTGCGCTGGCGATGCTGGCCGTGGCGGCGCTTTCCGGACGGCTCGCCCCCGGCTGGGCGCTTTGGGCGCAACGTCTGTTCGTCGTCGGGAGCATTCTGTTCCCCGGCGCGTTATACGGGCTGGCGCTGCATCTGCCGCGCTGGCTGGGCGCGGTTGCACCGCTCGGCGGGACCGCCTTCATACTGGGCTGGCTGGCCTTCGCCACGGCCGCGCTCAGGCATCGCGACGCTTAAGGAGACCATGGATGGACGCTACACCGCAGCACGAGCCCAGCATTCCCGAAACGATCGCCGCGACCGCGCTCAAGCTGGCCGGCGAGCGCGGCTGGCGCGGCCTTGGCCTGGCCGACATCGCGCTGGAGTCGGACGTCACGCTGGCGGAACTGTCCCGCCACTATGCCTGCCGGCCCGACATACTGGACGGGTTCGAGCGGCTGATCGATCGCCGCATGCTGGCGGGCGCCGCGGCCGGCGACATCGGCGACAAGCCGCGCGACCGGCTGTTCGACATCATCATGGAGCGGTTCGACGCATTGCTGCCCTATCGCGAGGGCGTGCGGCGAATCGCGCGCGAACTGCCGTTCGACCCGTCGAGCGGTTTCGTGCTGGCGATGGCCCTGCCCCGGTCGGTGGCGTGGATGTTCACGGGTGCGCGAATCTCCGTCAGCGGGCCGACCATGCCGCTGCGCCTCGCCGTTTTGGGTGGCGTCTATATGTCGGCGTTTCGCGTATTCCTGAAGGAGGAGAGCGAGGAGCTGTCCAAGACGATGGCCCATCTCGACAAGCAGCTGGACCGGGCCGCCTCGCTTTTGGCCGGCGATTTCGGACGGACACGCCCGTCCGAGCCGATGCCGTCGGAGGGTCCGCCGAACGTCGCGGAGCCGCATCCACACGATGTGCAGGCGGCCCCGCCGCAAGCGCCTGGGGCGAAATCCCGCGCAGCGAAACCCAAGGCGACGAAACCACGGGCGGGCGGTCCCAAAACCGGCAAGACCACCCGGACGAAAAAGCCGCCTGCTGCAAACTGACGCGTGCGGAGATTGACATCCGGCCGGGGGTGAGCCATATACGGCCCATCTTTGTTGCACTGCAACATAAACCTGGAGGACAGCCCGTGGCGACCCAGAGCACCTATCCCTTCTTCGGCAACGACTTCACCAAAGCTTTTTCCGAGTTCAAGATTCCCGGCTTCGACATCGAAGGCCTGCTGGCGACGCAGCGCCGCAACATGGAAGCGGTAAGCGCCGCGAGCCAGTTGGCGGTCGAAGGCGTGCAGGCGGTGATCCGCCGGCAAACCGAGATTATTCGCCAAACCGTTGAGGAATCGACGGCCGCGTTCAAGGACGTTCTGGCCGTCGGCGCCCCCGACGAAAAGATCGCCCAGCAGACCGACATGGTGAAGACCGCTTTCGAAAAGGCGCTCGGCAACCTGCGCGAGCTGACCGAGATGGCCGCCAAGTCGAACACCGAGGCGGCCGACGTGCTGACCAAGCGGATCGGCGAGAGCCTGACCGAGCTCAAGAGCTCGCTGCAGCGCACAAAGAACTGAGGCTCAGGCCTCCGTTTAACCCGGTAAGGTGAGAACGACCCGAAGGCCGCCCAGCGGGCTGTCTTCGAGGGCGATCTCACCACCGTGGCCGTGCGCGATATCGCGCGCGATCGACAAACCCAGCCCCACCCCGCCCGTCGCGATATTGCGCGAAGGGTCCAGCCTGAAGAACGGCCGGAAGACGTCCTCTCGCTTGTCCTTGGGGATACCCGGACCGTCGTCGTCGATCGTCACCCTGACCGTCCGCTGATCCAGCACGGCAGTGACCTCCACAGCCTTTGCATAGCGCAGCGCGTTGCCCAGCAGATTGCCGAGGCAGCGGCGCATCGCCATGGGCCGGATTGTGATGTCGATGGGCCCGGCGATCCTGACCGTCACCGCCGCCTTGCCGGGCAGCCCGTCGACCACGTCGCGCAGCAGCGCCGCGAAATCGGTCGGCTGCGCCGCCTCCCCGCCCTCGCCGCGCGCGAAGGCGAGGTAGGCATCGATCATCCCCTCCATCTCCGCGACGTCGGCGTGCAAACCTTCTGCCTCCTCGGCGTCGGGCAGCATCGCCAGCTGCAGCTTCATGCGCGTCAGCGGCGTGCGAAGGTCGTGCGACACGCCGGCCAGCATCTCGGTGCGCTGCGCGATCTGGCGGCGGATACGGTCGCGCATCACGATGAAGGCAGCGGCGGCCTGCCGGACCTCGAGAGCACCGGCCGGTTTCAGCTGCATGGCATCGTTGCCCTTGCCGAACCGTTCGGCCGCGACCGCGAGACGCCGGATCGGGCGGACCTGATTGCGCATGAAGATCACCGCGATCCAGGTCAGCAGCAGCGCCGCTCCGATAACCCAGGCGATGAAGACGAAAGCGGTGTAGCTGAACAGCCGGCGTTGCGGCGAGCGCACGTCCAGCACCCCATCGGGCAGCTGCACCCGGATCTCCGCCCAATTGTCGCTGCCGTAGGCGCCGATCGTAAAGGGACGGCCGACCCGCTCCGCCAGGGCGGTTTCCAGGATCGGCTCGATCAGCGGGTTCCACCGCGTCTTGACCGGCGTCAGCCGCGCCCCCGGTTCAAAATCGAGCGACAGCTCGAAGCTGTCCGCGGCGGCGGAAAAAATGCGCTGCCGGCTGCTGGGCTCGCGTTCGATTTCGTCGATGATCATCTCGATGTCGCCCGCGACGGCGCGCGAGAGGTCGACCGACAGCGTGCTGAAATGGCGTTCGAAGAAGATGTAGACGGTGATCAGCTGTGCGATCACCACCGGCACGACCAGGATCAGGATCGTGCGCCCCTCCAGCGTGCGCGGCAGCAGCCGCTTGATCCGCGCGCCGATGCCGAGCTTTTCGGCCGGCGGGGCGGCGTCAGTCGGGACGGAGGACATAGCCCGATCCGCGCACCGTCTGAAGATAGCGCGGCGCCTTGGGGTCGACTTCGATCTTGCGCCGCAGCCGGTTGACCTGGACATCGATGGAGCGCGCGTTGACCGCCGCCCGGCTGCGGTCGACCAGCTCGTCGCGCGTCACGATGCCGCCGGGCGTTTCCGCCAGCACGCTGAGCAGGCTGGTTTCGACGTCGGTCAGCCGCACGGTCTCCACGCCGTCGATCAGTTCGGACCGATCCGGATCGAACCGCCAGCGCCCCAGCCGAACCGGCTTCGGCCCCTCCGGCGGGCGGGGCACACGCCGCATGATGGCAGCGATGCGGAGCAGCAGCTCCCGCGGCTCGAACGGTTTCGGCAGATAGTCGTCGGCCCCGGCCTCCAGGCCGGCGATCCGCTCCTCCGCCTCGGTTCGCGCCGTCAGCATCAGGATCGGCAGGGCGGAGCCCTCGGTGCGCAGGCCACGGGCGAAGTCGAGGCCATTCTGCCCCGGCATCATCACGTCGAGCACCAGCAGGTCGAAGGCCAGCGTCCGCATCAGCGCGCGGGCATCCGCGGCAGACGCGGCGGTGGTCACGATATGTCCCTGCTCGCCGAGATAACGGCCGAGCAAGGCCCTGAGCCGCGTATCGTCATCGACGACCAGAAGATGGAGGCGGTCCGCAAGCCCGGCCCAGTCGGCATCGGACATCGGGACAGTCATATTTCAGCCGGCGGCGCGCTGTCTGATGCGGATCGGCCCGGCGGCCTGCTGCAACGGCGGCTCCTCAGGCAGATGCGGCCGGTCGGCGTCGTCGATGATGCCGAGCAGCATCCGGTGGAAGATCTCGACCGACTGGGCGCCGGCCTGGGCATAGGCGCGGCCGAGCCGCCGCCGCTGGCCCTCGGTCAGGATATTCTCCAGCTCCTCGCCGCGCGCCGTGAGGCTGAGCCGCCGTTCCCGCCGGTCGGTCGGGCCGGGCGTCTGCACGACGTAATTCTCAGCCACCAGCTCCTGCAGTACCCGCGACAGGCTCTGCTTGGTGATCTTCAGGATCCTGAGAAGCTGGCTGACCGTCACCTGGGGATTGCGCCCGATGAAGTAGATCGCACGATGGTGCGCCCGCCCCAGCCCGCGCTCGGCAAGAACGAGATCAGCCTCCCCGGTGAAGTCCCGATAGGCGAAAAACAGCAATTCGATACCTTGGCGCAGGTCCTCTTCGGAGAGGAGAATCGGATTGACCGCAGTCTTTAGGTCAGCCATCATGACCCAAGTCTGACATGGAACGGCTTCATGCGCCAGCCCTCATGGGCTCGCGCCGATGCCGGTTCGCCTCTTTTTTTGAGGCGTGTGGGAGGTTTTCAAATGATTCCGATGGACGATCGCGACGGGTTTATCTGGTTCGACGGCAAGATGGTGCCGTGGCGCGATGCGAAGACCCATGTGCTGACCCATGGCCTGCATTACGGCAGCTCGGTCTTCGAGGGCATGCGCGCCTATGACGGGCACATCTTCGAGCTGACCCGGCACAACGAACGGCTGGCGAACTCCGCCGCCCTGCTCGGTTTCGAAGTACCCTACAGCACCGCCGAGCTGGACAAGGCCTGCAAGGACGTGGTCGCGGCCAACGGCTTTCCGAACGCCTATGTCCGCCCGGTCGCCTATCGCGGGTCGGAGCAGATGGGCGTGTCGGCGCAGCTCTCCAAAATCCATGTCGCGATCGCCAGCTGGGAATGGCCGAGCTATTTCTCGCCGGAACTGCGCGACAAGGGCATCAAGCTGACCTTCTCCAAATGGCGCCGCCCGGCGCCCGACACGGCGCCCACCGCGTCGAAGGCCGCCGGCCTTTACATGATCTGCACTTTGTCCAAGCACGCGGCCGAGGCCGAGGGCTGGAACGACGCGCTGATGCTGGATTATCGCGGCCAGCTGGCCGAAGCGACCGGCGCCAACCTGTTCGTGGTCAAGGACGGCGTCATCAATACGCCGACGCCCGATTGCTTCCTGAACGGCATCACCCGCCAGACGGTGATGGAGCTGGCGCGCAAGCGCGGCATCAAGGTGGTCGAGCGGGCGATGTGGCCGGACGAGCTGAAGAGCGCCGACGAGATCTTCATCACCGGCTCCGCCGCGGAAGTGACCGCCATCGGCCAGATCGACGACCTGCACTTCACAGTCGGCCCGATCACCAAGGCGCTGCGCGACGACTACGAGAAGCTGGTCCGCCAGCCGCCGAAGGCCGTGGCGGCGTAGTTGGCCGAAGCGAAAGCCGCCGACGTTCCATTTCAGTCGGGGGCTTCGCTGCCGGCAGGGGAGCCGGCGATCCGCACGATTGCGATGCCTGCCGACACCAACCCGGCGGGCGACATTTTCGGCGGCTGGCTGATGTCGCAGATGGACCTCGCCGCCGGCAACGCCGCGGCGCGGCGGGCGCAGGGCCGTTGCGTGACCATCGCGGTCGAATCGATGAAATTCGTCGAGCCGGTGAAGGTCGGCGACGAGGTGACGGTGTGGGCTGAACTGCTCCGCGTCGGCCACACCTCGATGTCCTTCCACGTCTCCGCCTGGCGCCGCCCGCGCACCGGCGAGGCGATCTCCAAGGTGACCGACGCGATGTTCACCTTCGTGGCGCTGGATGCCGAGGGACGACCGCGGCCGATTCCTAAGCCTGAATAAAGCGCTCGATCACGCCATCGAGCACGGTGAGCGGCAGACAGCCTGAGGTCAGCAGGGCGTCGTTGAACGTCCGCAGATCGAATTTCGTGCCGAGCGCCGCCTTGGCCTTGGTGCGTAGAGCGTCGATATGCAGATGGCCGATCTGCCCGACAGGGCACCAGCGCGGTCAAAGAGACGGGGAAGGTTCGAGATGCGGACATTTATCGCGTTCTTTCTCACGTTCCTTGCAATCGGGCCGCTTGGCGCGGCACCCGTCGAGACTTCCGTTGAAGCGCCCGGTCCGGCCGGGGCTCTTGCCGGGACGATGCTGTCCGCCGACGCGCCGAACAGCCCGATCGTGCTGATAATCCCAGGTTCGGGGCCCACCGATCGCGACGGCAACAATCCGCTCGGGGTCAAGGCGGGAACGTACAAGTTATTGGCGGAAGGCTTGGCGACGCGCGGCATCACGACGGTCCGCATCGACAAGAGAGGCCTGTTCGGCAGTAAGGAGGCGTTTCCCGACGCCAATGCGGTCACAATTCCGGAATACGCCGCCGATGTGCACGCCTGGACGTCCGTCATTCGCCGGCAAAAGAACGTTCCATGCCTCTGGCTGCTCGGACACAGCGAAGGCGCCTTGGTCGCGATGGTCGCGGCCCAAAACGCGCCAGACATATGCGGGCTTGTGCTGGCCGCGGCGGCAGGCCGTCCGATCGGAGAAGTCTTGAAGGATCAGCTTGAAGCCAATCCGGCGAATGCCCCGGTCCTGGACCAAGGGCTGAAGGCCATCGACAGCCTCGAAGCCGGTCACGCCATCGATGTGAGCGGCATGAATCCGGCGCTTTCCAGGTTGTTCCGCCCGAACGTCCAAGGTTTCCTGATCAGCGAGTTCTCGTACGATCCCGCGGTCTTGCTGGCGAAATACCCAAAACCGGTGCTGATCCTTCAGGGCGAGCGGGACATCCAGGTGGGAGTCGCGGACGCGCGGCGGCTGGAACGGGCGGATCCGAAGGCGAAGCTCGTCCTCCTGCCGGCGGCGAATCACGTACTCAAACCTGTCGCCTCGGACAATCGGGCAGACAATCTCGCGACCTACGCAAATCCCAACCTTCCGCTTGCACCTGGCGTCATCGACGCGATCAGCGGGTTTGTCTCGCCGCCGCAGCCTTAGCTGCGAAGCCAAACCTACCGGCGTTCGACGGCCGCCAAGGGCGCAGCGACGTCCTCAAGCGATCGGCGTTCGGATTTCAGCCCGATGGCCAGCTCCACAAGCGCCGCGCCGATCATCAGCGCCGCCGCGAACAGATAGCCGTGATAGAGCGGCGCGCTGCCCCCCGCTGCGATCAGTTGGCCGAACACCAATGGCCCGGCGATCCCACCGACGGCCGTACCCAGCGCATAGAAGATCGCGATCGCAAGCGCCCGCGTCTCCAGCGGGAAGCTTTCGCCGACCGTGAGATAGGCAGCACTGGCGGCCGGGGAAGCGAAGAAGAACACGGCGGCGAAGAAAGCGGTCAGGCTGACCGCGGTCAGGTCGCCCTGGACGAACAGCCAGCCGGCCGCAGCCAACAGCAGGCCGGAAATCGCATAGGTCGCGGCGATCATCGGCCGCCGTCCCAGCGTGTCGAACAGCGGTCCGAGCAGCAGCGGCCCCAGCGCGTTGGTGATCGAGAAAGGCAGCAGATAGAGCCCGACCTTCGGCGCCGGCACCTGGAAGAAACGCCCCAGCACCAGCGCGTAGGTGAAGAAGATGGCGTTGTAGAGGAACGCTTGCGACGCCATAAGCGTCAGCCCCAGAAGGGCGCGGCGCGGATAGATGCGGAACAGGGCGACGGCCACCTCGGCGATCCGCGCGTGACCGCGCTGCCGGAAGCGGAAGGTCCCTGGCGGAACGGCGGGCAGCGCCGCGCCCGATTCCCGAACGCGGGCCTCGATCTCGCCGACGATCCGCTCGGCCTCGGCAACCTGCCCATGGATCATCAGCCACCGCGGACTTTCCGGCAGGAACCGCCTGAGCGCCAGGATGCCGAGCCCCAACACGGCGCCGGCACCGAAGGCGAAGCGCCAGCCGAGCGCGGGCGGCAGCACGCGCGGGTCGAGCAGGATGACGGTCACACCCGCCCCCAGCGCCGCGCCGAACCAATAGCTGCCGTTGATGGCAAGATCCGTGCGCCCCCGGAAGCGCGCCGGGATCAGTTCCTGGATGGCGGAATTGATCGCCGCATACTCCCCGCCGATGCCGGCGCCGGTCAGGAAGCGGAACAGCATGAAGGTAAAGGCGTCCGTCGAGAGTGCGGTGGCGGCTGTGGC
>DATJHU010000051.1:0-4538 GCA_035493715.1 Alphaproteobacteria bacterium
TAGAAGGCGAGCGCGAACACCATCATGCGGATGATCGGGTCGGTGCGGATCTTGTCCCACGCGCCGTTGAGCGTCATCAGGCCGTTGATCATGCCGCCCCAGCTCGGCATCCACAGCATCACCGAGAACACCATGCCGAGCGTCTGTGCCCAATCGGGCAGCGCCGTGTAGTGGAGGTGGTGAGGTCCCGCCCAGATGTAGAGGAAGATCAGCGACCAGAAGTGGACGATCGACAGGCGGTAGCTGTAGATCGGCCGCTCGGCCTGCTTGGGCACGAAATAATACATCATGCCCAGGAAGCCGGCGGTCAGGAAGAAGCCGACCGCGTTATGGCCGTACCACCATTGGGTCAGCGCATCCTGGACGCCCGAAAAGGCCGAATAGGACTTCGAGCCCAGCCATGACGGGGGCACCGAGATGTTGTTCACCAGGTGCAGCATCGCCACAGTGATGATGAAGCCGAGATAGAACCAGTTGGCGACGTAGATATGCGGCTCGGATCGCTTCACGATCGTGCCGACGAAGACCACCAGGTAGCTGACCCAGACGATCGTCAGCCAGATGTCGACATACCATTCGGGCTCGGCATATTCGCGGCCCTCGGTGATACCCATCATATAGCCGGTCGCCGCAAGGACGATGAACAGCTGGTATCCCCAGAACACGAAGCGGGCGAGGGCGGGCGCGAACAGCCGCGCGCGGCAGGTCCGTTGCACGACATAGAAACTGGTCGCGATCAGCGCATTGCCGCCGAACGCGAAGATCACCGCGGACGTGTGAAGCGGGCGCAGCCGTCCGAACGACGTATATTCGAGACCGAGATTGAAGATCGGCCAGGAAAGCTGCGATGCGATCAGGATGCCGACCAGAAATCCGGCGACGCCCCAGAACACGGTCGCGATCACGCCCCAGCGTATCACGTCGTCATAATAACGGTCGGGCCGTGCCGCTTCGGGCTCGCGCCCGACCTGCCGCAGCGTATAGAAGGCCGCGATCGTCGCCGCGGCGGCGCAGATCATCATGTGCACGGCAAAGCCGGTGTCGGCCGCAAATCCTGCTGCGCTGACGCACAGGAATATCAATAGGAGCCAGCCCCCGGCCCTGGTCACGACGTCGTCCAAATCGACCCCCTGAAATGCGTTGTCACCCCGGTTCATGGGGATAAGCGGCGGCTTAGCCGGGGGGGTGAACGCTGCTCTATGCGTAGTTTCCCCAAGGCCTTGCCGGCGCGACGGGGCGGTGGCTGCCAATGCCGGCGATTTCTTTGACCGCGATCAAATTCGGGCGGTGGGGCAGGGGGTAAGGGGCATTTCGTGACGAGGCGTCAGAGGGGGCAATCGGTCGCCTCGTCACTTTCCATCAGCCGAGGCACCACCCGCCATGCAGTCCGACGAAATGCTCGCCACGCCGTTCTGGCGCCGATCACACTATCTCGATCGCATGACGTTGCGCGATCTCGCCGGGGCCTATTTCCGCCATTATGCGATCGTGACGTATCTGCTGTTGGCGGCGGCGATGGTGTGCCTTTACGCCTATCGGCCGGCGTCGCCGATCCAGACCGCTGCGACGGTCGCGCTGATCGTTTTGGCCTATCCGCTGGTCTGGTATTCGCTCCATCGCTGGGTGCTGCACAGCAACTGGATGTTCAAGGTGCCGTTCCTGGCTCCGGCATGGAAGCGCATCCATTACGATCACCACCAGGACCCAAATCATCTCGAAGTGCTGTTCGGCGCGCTTTACACGACGCTCCCGAACTTATTGCTGGTCGCCGCCTTGCCCGGATGGCTGATCGGAGGGGTGGGCGGGGCTGCCGCCGGATTTGCCACCGGCCTGCTCGTCACGTGCTTCTACGAATTCGCGCATTGCATCCAGCATCTGTCGTACAAACCGCGGCTGCGGTTTCTGGCAGTGATGAAGGCGCGGCATCTCGAGCATCATTTCCACGACGAACGCGGCAATTTCGGCATCACCAATTTCGTCTGGGACCATGTCTTCCAGACCTATTACACGCGGCCGCAGCGTCCCGCCAAAAGCGCCACGGTATTCAACCTGGGCTATGACGACAGGATGGCGCGTCGTTATCCATGGGTCGCGCGCCGGTCGGGCGGAGTCGCCGCCGGTCACCCGAGATATCGGGCCCGTACCCATGACTGAACCCTGGCCGACGCTCGAGCGATGGTTCGCCGATGCCGCGGCGAGCGATCCCGTCTTTTACAACGCCGCCGCGTTGGCGACAGCGGATCGCGATGGACGGCCATCATCCAGGATCGTGTTGCTCAAGCGGCATGATCGGCACGGCGTGGAATTCTTCACCAACCGCGCCAGCCGCAAGGCTCGCGACCTCGCCGATCGTCCGGATGCTGCTATCTGCCTGTTCTGGCCCCGGCTGGGCCGCCAGTTGCGGATCGAGGGGCCGGTGACCGCGACCAGCAGCGAACGCAGCGACGCCTATTTCGCCTCGCGCGACCGGGACTCGCAGATCGGCGCCTGGGCGTCACGCCAGTCCGAGCCGCTGCCCGACGGTGACACCCTGGTCGCCCGGATCGCGGCACATGCCGAGCGCTTCGGCGGGCGAGAGGTAGCCCGACCGCCTTTCTGGGGCGGCTATGTGATGCATCCGACGGTGATCGAATTCTGGTCGGACGGCGTGGCGCGATTGCACGAGCGACAGGAATGTCGTCGTCGCGACGACGAATGGACTATTCAGTCGCTATTCCCTTGACGCCGCGCATGTCCCGCCCGCCGGCGTCGTTGCTGGCCGGAGCGAGCGCAAGGGAAAGCAGCGGGAGCGCCAACGCATAGGCATATTGGGTGAGCGTCACGCCGATGTTGAACGGGAACCAGATGGTGGGAATGCCCAACCGGGAAAGCTCGTTGATGAACAGCGCGGTCGCAATAACGGCCATCGTTGCGAGCGCCAGCAATCTGCGTTCGCCGCGCACAATGATCCGCAACGCGATAACCACGAACAAGACAGCGAAGACGGCGCGGCCGACAGACACCAACGCATCTGCGTGAGTGACGGCTGCAACGACCCTTAACGCCCAAGCCGCGATGGCGATCAGCAAGACGACGCGCCGGTCGCGCCCTTCCGCCCAGTCGTTCCACGCAGCCGTCCATGCCAGCATGGCGAGCGGCGACAGCAGGATGGCATTCTGCCGATCCAGGGTCGAAATACCTATCAGGTCGGTCCAGGCGGCCGCGGCATTCCCCAGCCTGAGACAAGCGGTTGCCACGAGTGCGACCGCCAGCCATCGGGCAAAGCCCCGTCTGGCGGTCGACCGAGCCATGACGAGCGCTATCCCGGCAAGCAGGAACATCATGATCGGCAGCGCCAGTTCGACGATATAGCCGGCAATGGTTCGTCGCCATTGGGCGCGGTACAATGTGTCGCTGAACGCGCCGGCGGCGAGGGTGGGGGCGCTCCGGAGTCCGCCGCTCTGGTCGTCCCGGCCCAATCCCGGCTGCATGAAGGCTCTTATCGCCAACACGCCGGAATGCTCGACCGCCGATGGCGGAAGCCGGACCAAATAGGGTCGGGCGCCGACCACCTTGGGGTGATCGCCCAGCCTGCCGATGCCGCCGATCGGCTTGCCGTTCCAGAACATCTCGTAACCGTCATCGACCATCGTCGGGCCGAGCAACGTCCAGTCGCCATGCGCCGGCAAGGTGACATGGCGGCGATACCAGCCATAGCCCTCGAGATCGGGATGTCCGCGCGCGTGCCAGCCCGCGAGGTAGCCCGGAAGGCCGACATCGAAATCGTGATTGCTCGGCAAGGAAACCAGATCGATCCGATCCCAGCTGCTATCGTCGGTCCTTGCATCGGCCCAGCGCGGATCGTCGCCGGGATGGAAGCGCCATGACCCGTCCAGCACCTTCGCCGGACCGACCGGGTCCGGGCGGCCGCCAACCGCGAGCATCGCCACGACCAGGAGCAGCATCACCACACCGAGGGAGCAGAACCAGAACCGCAGTCGCTGAGACACGTCGCTTCCCCTACAAGCTGCCCGAACGAAGATGCATTTTGAAACGTAAGCAGGTAGATAGTCTGCACCAGTTAAGTGCGTTTCACTGGTGCAGTCAACGGAGTGCGTGTTGGATGGCCGTTTCCCTTCCCCGTCCGGTTTCGGCGATCCGGCTGGATGGTGGCCGCCTGGCCATCGATTTCGCCAACACGATCCACGACCGGTTCGCGGTGGACGTGGAGGATTATATCGCGACGCCGGAACGCTACATGCAATGGGCGAGGCGCTCCGGCGCGATTGCTGCCGACGAGACGATCGACCTGTCGGACTTGGGTGGAGGGGGCGAACGCCTCATGGCGGATGTTCGCTCGCTGCGGGATGCCACCTATCGTCTCTTGTCGGCCTGTATCGACGAGGTCCCGCTTCCCAAAGGTCCGCTGTTGGTCGCCAATCAGTGGCTGCTAGGTGCCCGCCAGAGCCAGGCGCTGGACGAAAACGGCCTGCTTCGGTTGCATGCGGATCCGGTGGATTTTCATCTTCCGCTCAAGCGGATCGCGTTGGACCTGGTGG
>DATJHU010000052.1:0-6046 GCA_035493715.1 Alphaproteobacteria bacterium
TCACCGGACACGGGCATCGGCGCCTTTCTGCGGCAGAACGCCGGACGCACGGATATGTTCGCCGGCACGCGCGACGAAATATCCAGCACCACGTCGCTGCACGCGGTGCTGCGTCTGGGCGCCAGCTACGCCATCATTCCCGCGCTGGCGGCGGGCATGGGGCAGTTCTCGCCTTTCGTGTTCCGCGAGGTGACCGGCCCCAGGCTGTCGCGTGAGATCTGCCTGATCAGCCGCAAGCTGCGCGCGCTGTCGCCGAGCTCCACGCATCTGCTGGAATTCATCCGCCGCGCCATAGATGAACGGCCCTTGCCGCCCGGCGTCAGGAAGCTGGGCCGCAAGAGCGCGGCAGGCAAGGCACGCAGCGAGCAGGCTTGAACAGCCTGCCCTCCCCTACTCCAGCTTGATGTCGGCCTTGTCGATGACCTGCTTCCATTTGACGGTTTCGCTGCGCATCAGGTCCGTCAGGGCACTGGGCGGGCCGCCCGCCACTTCGAAGCCCAGCTCCTGCAGCTTCTTGCGCGTGTCGGGATCCTGCAGGCCCTTGTTGAACGCCTTGTTCAAGGCGTCAATGACCGGCGCGGGCGTGCCGGCGGGTGCCAGGAAGCCGTACCAGCCGATCAGCTCGTAGCCGGGCACGCCGGATTCCGAGACGGTCGGGATGTCCGGATAGGCGGGCAAACGCTTGGCCGTGGTCACCGCCAGGGCGTGCAACTGGCCGGTCTTAACCAGCGGCATGGCTTCCGGCAAGATCGCGAACATATAGGCCGTCTGGCCGCCGACAAGGTCGGTCAAGGCCGGCGCGCCGCCCTTGTAGGGAACGTGCGTCGCGTGCGTGCCGGTCAGCCACTTGTAGAGTTCACCGCCCAGGTGGGCGGGGGTGCCCGCGCCGGACGATGCGTAGCTGGCCGACTTGCCCGGGCCTTTCAGCCAGTCGGTCAGCTGCTGCACGGTTTTCACCGGCACCTTATCGTTGACTACCACCAGGCTGGGCAGCATGGTGGCCAGGACGATGGGTGTGAAGTCCTTCTGCGGATCGTAGGGCAGCGTCTTGTACAGGCTCTGGTTCACCGACAGCGCGGTCGACGTTCCCAGGAACAGCGTGTAGCCGTCCGGTTCGGACTTCGCCACGAACGATGCGCCGATGTTGCCGCTGGCGCCTGGCCGGTTCTCCACGATCACGGTCTGGCCCAGCGATTCGCCCACCTTCTGTCCCAGCATGCGGGCCAGCACGTCGGTCGATCCGCCGGCCGGATACGGAACGATCAGGCGGATCGGCTTGTTCGGATATGCGGGCGCCGCGGACACGCCCACGACCGCGCAGGACGCCAATAGCGCCAACGCGGCAAGACCACTCTTCAGTACTGTCTTCATACGCTTCCCTTGAATCAGCCGCTTGTGCGGCTTGGTTGATTTACCGAGCCGGGCGGCGTCGAGCGCCGCCTCTAAACTCAGTCCGCCGAGACATAGCCTTGCGCGATATCCCGTGTCCTTGCCGCGGCATCCCGCCGCGCCGGTTCACCGTAACCGCCGCCGCCCGGGGTGCGCAATATCACTTCGTCGCCCGGATTCAGCACATGCGGTTTGCGGCTGTCGATAACCTGCCCATTGATGGTGACCTCGCCCAGCGCGCCATCGCCGCCGCCACCCAGACCCGGAGCGGCCACGCGCAGGCGCTCGGTCAGGAATACGACGGAGAGCGGTGCGTGATGTTTGCTGACGAAGCAGATCTCCTGGCCCAGGCCGCCCCGGTAGGCGCCCTGCCCGCCGGAATCCGCCCTCAGCCGCTTGTGCTTGAAGAACAGCGGTGACTCGCGTTCCGCGACCTCGATCGGTGTGGCCGAGATATTGCTAGGCCAGGACATGACCGAGGCGCCGTCTTTGCCCGATGTCCCGCCCATGCCGCCGTTGTAGAACAGCACGGTGGCAAAAGGCCGGCCGTCTTCGCGCGTGCCGCTCAGGTTGGCGATCCACAGCGGCGATCCCACGCCGGCCATCACCTTGTTCGGCAGAATCGAATAAAGCGCGCCGAAGATCACCGTGGGCACGTAGTGCCCCGTGCACGCACGGCCGCCCACCGGTGCCGGCATGCGCGGATTCAGGATCGAGCCTTCCGGCGCGGTGATGGTGATCGGACGGAACAAGCCGTCGTTATTGGACAGATCGGGCAGCAGCAGGCTCTTGATCGCATACACGGTCATCGCGCTGGTATAGGCCAGCACGCAATTGATCCCGCGCGGCTGCTGCGGCGACGTTCCCGTGAAATCGCATTCGATGTCTTCGTCACCGACACGTACCCGCACCTGGTATTGGAAGCGGTTCTCGAAACCGTCGGTCTCCATGGTGTAGTGGTACTCGCCGTTCGGCAGCGCCCGGATGGCGCGGCGCATGGCGGCCTCGCTGCGATCGAACAGGGCCTGCGCCAGGTCGTCGATGCCGTTCAGCCGATATTCGTCCAGGATGGCGCACAGGCGGTTGGCGATCAGTTCCACCGCCCCGACCTGCGACCAGATGTCGCCCACGGTCTGCTGCGGCGTACGCACATTGGTGCGGATCAGCGATAGCAGCGTTTCGTCCGGCTGGCCATCGCGCAGCAATCGCATCAGCGGGATATGGAAGCCTTCTTCGAACAGTTCACGCGCATCCACCGAGCGGATCTTGCCGCCGATGTCCGGCACGTGCGCCGCCGAGGCCGCGAAGCCCACCAGCAGGCCGCCATGGAATATCGGCTTGACCAGGCTTACGTCGTTCAGGTGGCCGGTACCGATCCAGGGATTGTTGGTGATGAACACATCGCCTTCGCGGATATCGTCCGGCCCGAAGCGGGCGATCGTGGCCTGCACCGTGCGCGGCAGAGTGCCTATGAACGAAGGAATACTGCCGCTGTTCTCCGCCAGGGACCTGCCGGCGGAATCGGTCAGCACCACGGCGAAATCGTTGGCCTCGGTGGACAGCGTCGAAAACGACGTGCGGACGATAAGCTTGGCCGCTTCATTGACCACGGAGCGGATCCGCGTCCAGAACACTTCCAGGAATATGGGGTCCGCGGCTTCGGCGGTATGCCGGTTGTTGGGGGTCGTCATGCCTGCTGCTCCTGAATCGTGACGATCAAATTGCCGCTGGGAAGCTGGCGCACGTGGCCGCGCGGCCCCACGACCAGGGTCGACCCGTCGTCTTCGATCAGCATCGGACCGGCGCAATCGAAGCCGGGATGCAAGGTGTCGCGCTTGTAGACCGGCGTATCGACGAAGCCCGCCGATTCGCGGAAATACACGTCGCGCCGGCTCGCCGGGCGAATCTCGCCGCCGGTCTGCATGTCCGCGTGCGACAGTTGCTCGCGCGGCGGCGCCGTCGCGCTGACCCGCAGGTTCAGCAGCTCGATGGGAACGTCCGGCGGCATCCGGCCGAATTTTTCGCGATAGCCGGACTCGAAGGCATGCAGCAGCGCCTGGCGAACTGCCTGGGCGTCGGCGGCGCCCGCGCCCGCATACGGGCCCGGCGGGAGCTCAACCGTCAGGCTGAAGCCTTGTCCCGCGAAGCGGCCATCGGCGCTGCGGCGAACCGCCGACGGTCCGAACGCCGCATCCAGCGGACGCAGGGATTCGATGGCGTGCTGCTCCAGATCCGTGTAGGCACGTTCCAGATCATCCAGGCTGTCCGTGGCGGGACGCACGTTCACCGTGCGCGACCGGTCGGCGCGCGCGGGCGCCACCAGCAGGCCGTAGGCCGAAGCCACGCCGGCCGCGGGCGGGCAGATGATGGTGCGCACGCCTATCTTCTGCGCGACGTAGTAGGAATGCAGCGGACCGCCGCCGCCGGTGCACAGCAGCACGAAATCGCGGGGATCGCGGCCCCGTTCGGCAACGTGTACGCGCGCCGCCCCGGCCATGTTTTCGGCGACGATGTCATGGATGCCCCAGGCGACGTCGATGGCGCTGTGGCCCAGCTCCTTGCCCATGGCGTCGATGGCGACGCCGGATAGTTCGGCATCGATGGACATCGTGCCGCCCGCGAAGTATTTGGGGTTCAGATAACCCAGCAGCAGATTGGCGTCGGTGACGGTGGGCTGATCGCCGCCGCGTCCGTAGCAGACCGGCCCCGGCTCGGAGCCGGCGCTGTGCGGGCCGACCTTCAACAGGCCCAGCGCATCCTGGCTGGCGATGCTGCCGCCGCCCGCGCCGATCTCGATCAGGTCGATAGTGGTGATGCGCACCGGCAGGCCGCTGCCTTCGGCAAAACGCTTTTGCCGCGCGGCCTCGAAACCGAACGATATCGAGGGCTGGCCGTTCTCCACCAGGCACAGCTTGGCGGTGGTACCGCCCATATCGAAAGCCAGTAGATTGGACTGCCGGTCGCGCTCGCTATAGTAGGCAGCCGAGATCGCGCCCGCGGCGGGGCCGGATTCCAGCAATTCGATGGGCACGCGCCTGGCCTCGCCCAGGTGGGACAGGCCGCCGTTGGACAGCATCATCAGGATGTCGGTGCGCAGCCCCAGATCGCGCAGCCGGCGTTGCAGATTGTCCAGGTAGCGGCTGGCCAGCGGCTTGATGTATGCATTGGCCGAGGTCGTCGACATGCGTTCGAATTCACGGACGACCGGCGCAACCTCGCTAGACAATGTGATCGCCAGGTCGGGAAATGCTTTATGCAGGATGTCGCCGACCTGCCGCTCATGCGCCTCGTTGGCATAGGCATGCAGCAGGCAGACCGCCAGGGATTCGACGCCTTCGCGAACCAATGCGCCAACGGCATCGATCACTTCGCGTTCATCCACGGCCTGGATTTCCCGGCCGCGGGCGTCCATGCGCGCGCCGATCTCCGCGCGCAGGCGGCGTTCCACCAGCGCGGGCGCCGCCTCGATCTGCAGATCGTAAAGGTCGTATTTGCGCTCGTGGCCGATCTCGATCACGTCCTTGAAGCCGCTGGTGACCAGCAGGCCGGTCTTGCAGCCGCGCCGCTCGATCAGCGCGTTGGTGAACAGCGTGGTCGCATGCACGATACGCGTCACCGTCGCGGGGTCGATGCCGCACGAATCGATGATGCGGTTGACGCCATCGGCGACGCCCTCCGCCGGGTCGCCGTGTGTCGTCAGCACTTTCAGGCTGTGCAGGGCCGAAGCCCCGTATTTCAATGCCACGATATCGGTAAAGGTCCCGCCGATATCTATCCCGATCGCCCACCCCGCCACATCGTTCTCCCTTTCAGCCCATAGCTGAAGGGCATCATAGGAGGGAGAATTGATTTACTCCAATGAAAAATATCGAATGACTTTTCGTCAAATACGAATAGTCCTCGGACTACCCCGCTGCGTCGGCCGGGTCACCTTGCTTCGATCGCGGCAACCGGTTGCCAGCGACGAAACGCCACCAAGCGCTTGGCTGCCATTGCGAAATTGGCTTCGATGCCATTCCGCGGGACCCGACGCGAGTGGAAAGCCTGATGGGGTCGATCGTCCCCGTCTTGACGCCAAGTTGCAATACTCCGCCAAGGTTGTGGGGCTATCGTTTTTTGACGTTGGATTCACTGAATTGCAGGCGTATGTGGTGAAGCGTCAGCGCGGTCGATCTCGTCCTGCAGATGCACGCTGCGCATCGGCAATTTTCTACTAATGAGAATGGTACGGAATTGTTGACAAAGGATGGCGGACCACCTATTTTTGGCGCACTGTCAAAGAACTTCAGCACACTAAGCTGAGATATCGCACAAGGGGTCTTGAAATGAAACGGCTAATTTTTGTCTGCTCAATGGCGCTAATGTCGTTGTGCTTCGCGTCTTCATCGCGGGCTGAAGATTATCCGAGTCGACCGATCACTATCGAAGTGCCTTATAGCCCGGGTGCGTCTGTCGATATTATGGCTCGGATGATAGGCGATCGTTTACGCGTGCGATTCAATCAGCCGGTTATCGTGGAAAACCACGCAGGGGCGAGTGGCCAGATTGGGCTGAACCGCGTTGCAAGGGCGAAGCCGGACGGGTACACCATCGGGGTCGTGCAGATCACAAATTTGGCTCTCGCGCCGTTTGTCACTGCGAAGCTTATGTACGACCC
>DATJHU010000053.1:0-2077 GCA_035493715.1 Alphaproteobacteria bacterium
GCGCGCGCCGCCTCATCCCCGTCGCCCGACACCGCCATGGCCAGATCCTCGGTCATGGGATTGTGGCCGATCACCAGAAGCTGGTCGGCGTCGCCGTTCTTGCGGATGATGTCGAGATAGCCGGCTGCGTCCTCGCTGTAGAGCGTGTCGAAGAACAGGACCCGGCCCGTGCCGGTGCGCCCCGCCAGGCCTTCCAGCGTCTGCCGGGCTCGCTTGGCGTTGGAGCAGAGGGTGACGTCCGGCACATAGTTGCGGGACCGCATGGCCTCTCCGATCACTTGGGCATCGGCCATGCCCGATTCATCGAGCGGACGGTCGAAGTCGCGCATGCCGGGCAGCGCCCAGCCGGCTTTGGCATGACGCAACAGATAAAGTCTGCTCAACCGGACCCCCAATGGCGCTGCCTTCCTGGCAAAGCGCGATTAGTCACCAGAACCACGTCATGCACAATGGCCGGCGCGGGCAACTGCAACGAATCATGTGCGAATTCGTTTTATGTCGCTGAAACAACGTCATCGCCGGAGCTGCCGATACGAGACTAACAATTGCGTGAAACTCTCATCGATAGCGCTTGTGCAGGCTCTTGTCCCCGAATATATAGGCGCCAAATTTGGGGTTGTTGGGTGAGTCGAATGAACGACATCGTTACCGCCGATTACGTACCCTCCGAAGACGAGCCGTTCATGAATGAACGGCAGAAATCGTACTTCCGCCAAAAGCTTATCACTTGGAAGAACGACATTCTGCGCGAAGCGCGCGAAACCCTTGAAATCCTCCAGCAGGAAAACGCCAACCACCCCGACCTCGCCGATCGCGCCTCCTCCGAAACCGACCGCGCCATCGAATTGCGCGCCCGCGATCGCCAGCGCAAGCTCATCTCCAAAATCGACTCCGCGCTCCAGCGCATAGACGAAGGCACCTACGGCTATTGCGAGGAGACCGGGGAACCGATCGCGCTGAAGCGGCTCGACGCGCGTCCGATCGCGACGCTGTCGATCGAGGCGCAGGAGCGCCATGAGCGTCGCGAGAAGGTCTATCGCGACGACTGACGCGATCCGACAGGCAAGAACATCATCGAAAATGGCCGGGTTTCCGGCCATTTTCGTTTTTCAATGCCATTTTCAATGTCAGGGTGCCGAACAGACTCGCTCGCGCGGAAAGCCCGGCGCTCGCTCAGCGCTTGTGGCTGCCCAGTTCCCCAAGAAGCTTGGTCATCTCGTCGTCCAGCGAAGGCTTGGTCGCCGGTTTGCTGATTGGCGGCTGGGAATGCTGGTCGTCGAGAGAGGTCTCGAGTTCGTGCATCAGCGTGTCGTCGATGGAGTCGTTTGAGGGCGGTGCCGCATATCTGGTGCTGCCGTTCGTCGTCCCATAGCTCGGCAGCGGCATGACCTTTGCCGTCGGCTGGCTCGGCGCTTCTGGCTTGGGTGGGGGCGCCGGTGCGCGCGGGCGTGTGGCGGCGGCTGGCTGCTGGGCGGCAGGCGGCGGCGCCTGCCTGACGGGGGCGGACGCAGGGGCTGGCGCCGGTTGCGGCGCACGGGGCCGTGGGGCGGCGGCTGCCGCCTGCTGCTGGCCGCTGTCGCCGGTCAGCGCAGGGCGGCGAGGCGCCGCCAGCCTGATGTCGCGTTCGACCACGACATCGGTTGGCCCGCCGATCAGGATCAGGTGCTCAATATCGTCGCGTCGCACCAGCACCAGCCTGCGATGGCTGTCGACGGCGGTGGCGTCCATGACCGCGAGGCGCGTCTTGCGGTTCCTGCCGCCGGCCACGAAGGTACCGAAGGTCAGGTTGCGCACCACCTTGATGACCAGCAGAACGACGACAAGCAGAATGAGCGCCGCGAACGTCCACAGGATTGCGGCGACATAACCCGGACCCGCCACGCCATCCAGCCACTGCAGCATCGGTGCACCCAATCGCCTCTTCGAGTGGGGCGAGACTAGACCGCCGCGGCGGCCCGCCGCAAGTTCACATCACCCATCGTGAACAGTTTGAAACATGAATCGTTGATTTTATCGGACATTTGCCGCCGGGGCCTTTTCCGTTACAGGAGAATGTGATTCAACCGGCCGTCCGCGC
>DATJHU010000054.1:0-12336 GCA_035493715.1 Alphaproteobacteria bacterium
AGAGCTGGCGTAAGGGGGCTTCGGCAGGGCGGAATAGCGCAGCGTATTCCGCCAGCCGCGTACAAGCGCGGCCCTCCCTCTGTGAAAGCCGGTCAGGCCGCCGCGTCGCCGACTATCGAGGAATATTTGCCATTGAGATAGATCAGCGGATAGACGTCGCCATGCAGGTGGACGCGCTTCACCTTGCCGATGAAAATCCCATGCGTGCCGTAATGGTGGATGTCGTCCACAGAACAAATCAGGCTGGCCTGCGCATCGCGGAGGAACGGCACATTGGTGTCGGGATCGTTCTCCCAGGCGCCGGTCTGGAACCGTTCCTCGCCCTTGATCGGGCCGCTGCAAATTGCCGAAACCGCCTCGTGCGAGCCCGATAGCACGTTGATGCAGAAATCCTTGCCGTGATCCAGGATCGGATACAGCGACGCGGTCCGGTTGACGCAGATCAGAAGCGAGGGCGGGTCCATCGACAGCGACGTGCAGGATGTCGCGGCCATCGCATAGCGCGCATCGCCGTCGCGCGCCGTCGCCACCACGACTGAAGCGGCCAGCCGGCGCATGGCTTGCTTCATGCCCTGGATCAGGTCCGCGGCAACGGCATCGTTCACTTGCATAATAACGCTTCCCTTCTGACCCTGTGCGCACCGTCAGGCGCTCTGGCCTTCCCAAGATATTGGTAGGTGCCCGTTCGGCGACATCGCTCAAACGGACGAGATAACCCATAGCGGCCGACCCCGCTAGGCCCTGCGGAAAGAAGCGCTATGGGCCTTGCGCATGGAGACTATTCCAGTTCCGCCGACCCCAGCTGCGCCAAGCTGGTGACGATCAGACGGACCAGCTGGGTCTGCCGCGATACCCCGGTCTTGGCGAAGATCGAACGCAGATGGGCACGCGCCGTGTTGCGGGCGATGGACAATTCCATCGCCGCCTCGTCCAAGGTCAGCCCGTCGCCCAGCAAGACGGCGAATCCGGCCTCCGCCGGGGTCAGCCCGAACAGCTTGGCCAACGCAGCCGGCGCCATCGCGGTGTGGCGGTCCGGGTCTGAGATGAACACCACGATCGCCGGGATATGCTGCTCATCGAGATAGCGCGGTTGCGGCGCGGGCTTCACGATCAGGCCAAAATCCCGCTTGCCGGAGGGGCGCTCGGCGCGAATCGCCTCGACCAGGGCACGCTCGCCCTTGCGCTCGCTCTCCGCGATCTTGCGCAGCGCCTCATGGAACCGGGCCGACGCTGTCCGGTCGCTGAGGCTCAGCATGCCATTCACCGACGAGACGCCGTCGGCATCCTTGATCAGCCCCTCGGCTACCGGGTCGCGGTCCAGGATACGGCCGTGATCGTCGACGATGATCGTTCCCACCGCCATCTGGTTGAGCGTACCGGCGTACAGGGTCTTTTCCGACGCAATGCGGCTCATGCGGGCATAAATCTCGACCGCCTGCCGCAGATGCGGCAGCAACAGCGCGCAGATCGACCGTTCCTCGGCGCCGAAATCGGCGGCGTTTTCGCCCCGGCTGACGCGAAAGCGGGCGCGAATGTCGCTTTCCGCCCGAACATCCACGCCCAGTATGTACCGGACACCCGTGGGTTTGAGGAAAAGCCGGTTGAATTCGCTGGCCTGGAATTCCTCCTGCGGCAGGAATTCCGACAACGTGACCGGTTTGCCCTCGGGCAGGTCGACGAACGGGTCCGAGGCGAAGAACCGGTCGCGATAGGACCGCCATCCGGAGTGGACACGGCCCGCCGCATTCAGGATATAGCCCGGCCCTTCCGATGCCGGGGGCTCCAGGATCAGCGTCACCGCAAGCCCGCCCAAGCGGGTGCAGATCGCATCCAGAAACGATGACCAGGGCGGGTCTTCCAGCGGGCCCGCATAGACGGTCTTCACCAGGTCGCTGAACTCCGCGACATTAAGCGGACCGTCGGTCGGTGGGCTGTCTTTGGCTTGAACGGCCATCTACGGATCGGTCCTCGGGAACCCTCTAAGACACTGGCATTGCGCCAGCCGTTTCCGGCATACTCCCATCCTACCGGGACTGTCACCTTTCACGCGCGACGCTCGATCGCGCGACCGAAATTCAACCAGAGGAAACGCTGAGTTATGCCGCTCGACCCGAAAGCCAAGGCCGTGATCGATTTCCTGGCGCAGACGCCGATGCCGCCATGGTCCGAAGTGGATCCCGTCGCCTATCGCGCGGCAAGCGAAGCCGGTCGGTTTCCGCCGCCCGACCTGCCGCTTGCCGAGGTCGAAGACCGCGCCATTCCCGGGCCCGCCGGCCCGATGGCGGTCCGCATCTATCGCGCCTCGGCGGCGGATAACCAGCCCGGCATGGTCTATTTCCATGGCGGCGGCTTTGTCATCGGCAGCCTGAACTCGCATGACGGCACCTGCCGGCGCCTTTGCTACAATTCGGGCTGCACCGTGGTCTCGGTCGATTATCGGTTGGCGCCGGAACATCGCTTCCCGGCGGCGGTCGACGACAGCTTCGCCGCTGCCCTCTGGGTCGCGGAGAACGCCAAATTGCTGAAGATCGACCCTGCCCGCATCGCCGTCGCCGGCGACAGCGCGGGCGCCAATCTGGCCGCCGTCGTGGCGCTAATCGCACGCGACAAAGGCGGCCCGAAATTCGTTCATCAGCTGCTGACCTATCCGGTCACCGACATGGCCTGCAAGTCCGAATCCTATATCACCAATGGCGAAGGCTATTTCCTGACCCGTGAGATGATGGGCTGGTTCGCGAAACAATATATGCCGGCCGGCCAGGACCCCGAGGATCCGGTCCTGTCCCCGCTCTATGCCAAAGACCTGTCGGGCCTGCCGCCGGCAACCGTGATCACCGCCGAATACGATCCTCTGCGTGACGAGGGCGAGCATTATGCGAAGCGTCTGGCCGAAGCCGGCGTGCCGACCAAGCTCGTGCGCTACGACGGCGTGATCCACGGTTTTTTCAGCATGAACGGCATGATCGACCAGGCCGACGACGCCCATGCCATGGCGGCGGCCGAACTGAGGAAAGCCTTCGGTAACTCGTGACAATAAGGGGAAGAAGAAATGTCGGATGCCGAGACCGTCTCGCATGAGGCGGAGACCTGCTACACGGCCTATGCCAACCATTTCAACGCCAAGGACATAGCGGGAGTCTGCCGCTATATCGCTGCGCCCTATGTGATGATCATCGGCGCCCATCCGACGATGATTTCCCACACTGCGGAGGATGTGCGGAAACAGTTCGACGGCGCGTTGGCTGGAATGGTGAGCCGGGGCTGGGCGCGGTCGGATTTCAAGGTGGTCAACGTCACGCCGTTGTCGAAAGACCACGCGCTGCTGGTGTCCGACATCGTCCGCTACAAGGCGGACGGGTCGGTGCTGGAGACTGGCCGCTACTGCTATTCGATCCACCGCGCGGAACCGAACTGGCAAATCACCGGCGTGACCGATGTAGAGGCTCCGTTCACCGGTCCGGGCAACGTGCCCCGCACCTGACTGGCGGCGCGACGCCCGTCCGGATAAAATCGGGCGGTGAGCGCAATCATTCATGAACTGCTGAAGCTGCCGCCGTTCCTGGTCGACGTGATCCGGCTGTGGGTGTGGCTGCTCGCGCTCTCCGTCATCTTCGTCCCGGCCGAGCGGCTATGGTCGTTGCGGAAGCAGAAGATCGCGCGAAAGGCCGTCCTCATCGACCTGGCCTATTACTTCCTGAACAGCCTGCTGCCCAACGCCATCCTGGCCTTCCCGTTGACGCTGATGGCCTTGACGGTGCGGACCTTCCTGCCCTGGCATATTCGCGAATTTGTCGCCGGCATGCCGCTTTGGGAACGGCTGACGGCCGTATTCGTGATCGGGCAGATCGGCAATTATTGGGGCCATCGCTGGATGCACGAGGTGCCGCTGCTGTGGCGCTTCCATGCCGTGCATCACAGCGCGGAAGAGATGGACTGGCTGGTCAACACGCGCGCCCATCCGCTCGACATGGTGTTCACCCGGCTTTGCGGATTCGTGCCGATCTATGCGCTGGGCTTGGCGATGCCGACGACACGCGGCGTCGACCTGGCATCAACCATCGTCGTTCTGCTCGGGACGGCCTGGGGGTTCTTCGTGCATGCCAACGTGCGCTGGCGCTTCGGCTGGCTGGAGCAGCTGATCGCGACGCCGGCGTTCCATCACTGGCATCACACGAACGATACCATGCGCGACCGGAACTACTCGGCGATGCTGCCGTGGCTCGACCGGCTGTTCGGCACCTATCACATGCCGAAACGGCAATGGCCGACCGGCTACGGCATCGACAAACCTGTCCCGCCGGACCTGGTCGGCCAGTTGCTGGATCCGCTGACGCCGGAGCCGAAAGTCAGGAAATCGGAGCCGCTGCCGAACAATGGCTCCGAGCCAGCCTAGATCGCTGCCGGCGGCTCCTTGCCCTTACGCTTCAGGATGTCCAGCGCCACGTCGACGATCATGTCCTCCTGGCCGCCGATCATGCGGCGGGCGCCCAGTTCGACCAGGATCTCACGGGTGTCGAGGCCGTAATTCTTGGCAGCCGTCTCGGCATGGCGCAGGAAGCTGGAATAAACACCGGCATAGCCGAGCGACAGGGTCTCGCGATCGACGCGAACCGGGCGGTCCTGCAGCGGACGGACGAGGTCTTCCGCCGCATCCATCAGCTTGAACACGTCGCAGCCGGTCTTCCAGCCCTTGCGCTCCGCCGCCGCGACGAACACCTCGAGCGGCGCGTTGCCGGCGCCGGCGCCCATGCCGGCCAGCGACGCGTCGACGCGGATGGCGCCGCTGGTGACCGCAACCATCGAATTGGCGACGCCGAGCGACAGATTGTGGTGCGCGTGGATGCCGCGCTCGGTCTCGGGCTTCAGCACGCGGTCATAGGCCTCCAACCGCGCGATCACGCCGTCCATGTCCAGCGCACCGCCGGAATCGACGACATAGACGCAATGCACGCCATAGGACTCCATCAGCAGCGCCTGTTCGGCCAGCTTTTCCGGCCCGACCATGTGCGACATCATCAGGAAGCCCGCGACATCCATGCCGAGCTTGCGGGCGGCCTCGATATGCTGCTTGGAGACGTCGGCCTCCGTGCAGTGGGTGGCGATGCGGACCGAGCGCACGCCGATGTCATAGGCGCGCTTCAACTCGTCGACCGTGCCGATACCGGGCAGCAGCAGGGTCGCCAGCTTGGCCCTCTTGATGACGCTGGCGACGGCTTCCAGCCATTCCCAGTCGGTATGCGCGCCGAAGCCGTAATTGAAGCTGGCCCCGTTCAAACCGTCGCCATGCGCCACTTCGAGGGAATCGACGCCGGCTTCGTCCAGCGCCTTGGCGATCGCCTTGACATGGTCGATGCCGTACATGTGGCGGATGGCGTGCATGCCGTCGCGCAGCGTTACGTCCTGGATATAGATCTTGGTCTCAGTCGGATCGTAAGCCATCAATGGGCTCCCATCAGGCGCTTGGCGACCAGCTCGGCTGTGCCGTGCGCAGCCGCGGTCATGATGTCGAGATTGCCGGCGTAGGGCGGCAGGTAGTCGCCGGCGCCTTCGACTTCGAGGAAGATCGAGGTCTTGACCCCGGTGAAGTCGCCATAGCCCGGAATGTGAACCGGCCGGTTGGAACCGAAGCGCTCGAACTGCACCTCCTGCTTCAGGCGATAACCGGGAACGTAGGTCTGCACGTCCGCCACCATCCGCTTCACCGAATCCTCGATCAGCGAATAGTCCACGTCTTCGGACAGCGTGAAGATCGTGTCGCGCATGATCATCGGCGGTTCGGCGGGGTTCAGGATGATAATCGCCTTGCCGCGGGCGGCGCCACCCACCACCTCAACCCCGCGCGCCGTGGTGCGGGTGAACTCGTCGATATTGGCGCGGGTGCCGGGACCTGCCGAGCGCGACGAGACCGAGGCCACGATCTCGGCATAGGGCACACGGGCGACGCGCGACACCGCCGCGACCATCGGGATCGTCGCCTGGCCGCCGCAGGTCACCATGTTGACGTTCTGCGCATCCAGGTTGTCGAACCCGTTGACCGGGGGGATGGTCAGCGGGCCGATGGCCGCCGGAGTCAGGTCGATGACCCGCTTGCCGTCGCGCGACAGGATGTCGTTGTGATGCTTGTGCGCATAGGCCGAGGTGGCGTCGAACACGATGCCGATATCGGCATAGTGCTTGGAGGCGACCAGGCCGTCGATGCCCTTGTCGATCGCCTCAAGCCCCAGCGCGCGTGCCTTTGCGAGGCCCTCCGATTCCGGGTCGATGCCGACGACGGCGACCAGCTCCAGATTCTTGCCCTTGTGCACCAGCTTCATCATCAAGTCGGTGCCGATATTGCCCGACCCGATGATCGCGCATTTGATTTTCTGGCTCATTGTTCTCTCCGGCGCTGAAGGCTTTACGCGAAAGTGATCGAGGTGGCGCCGACACCCGATAGTTCCATACTGAATATATCCCCCGGCCGCGCCGGTTCCAACGGCACCAGGGAACCCGACAGGATTATGTCGCCGGCGTTGAGCGTCACGCCATAGGGTCCCAAGGTATTGGCCAGCCACGCGATGGCGGCAAGCGGCGATCCCTGGACCGCCGCGCCCAAGCCTTCGCTCAGGAACTGGCCGTTCTTCATTACCGTGACCTTGAGCGCCGCGAGGTCGAAATCGCGCGGGTTGGCGCGCGCCTTGCCCAGCACGAACACGCCGCAGGAAGCGTTGTCGGCGACGGTATCGGCGATCTTGATCTTCCAGTCCGCGATGCGGCTGTCGACGATCTCGAAGCAGGGCATGATATAATCGGTCGCATCCAGCACGTTCTGCATGCTGACGCCCGGACCCTTCAGGTCGCTCTTCAGCACGAAGCCGATCTCTGCCTCGGCGCGCGGCTGGATGAGGCCGTCGGCGATGACGGCGGTGCCGCCGTCGGGAATTTCCATGACATCGGTCAGGAAGCCGAAGTCAGGCTGGCGGACGTTCAACATGTCCTGCACCGGCTTGGAAGTGACGCCGATCTTCTTGCCGATAACCTTCTCGCCGTCGGCCAGACGACGTTCCAGAAAGCCCAGCGAGATCTTATAGGCGTCGTCGATCGTTAGCTCCGGGTCGCGCGTGCTGAGCGGCACCAGCGTCCTGCGGGCGCGCAGGGCTTCGTAAAGCTCCTGGCTGTAGGCATCGAGTTGATCGGGGGTCGCCATGGCACCTGCTCCACCGGAAAATTCGTAAACGCGGCCCATGCTGCTTACGAGTCTCACCTGTCGGATGCGGCGCGACTGCGGCCTTGCCTGGAACGCGGGCACAGGAAATAGCGCAGAAGTATGGCCAGCGCCAGCCATGGGGTCCGGCGGGCGAGCTTTGACTTGATCCCCCGTCGCTTGGGTGGTTATGTGCCGCCCAGGCTGAGCCCCGGATCATATTCTGCGGCCGCCGTTCGGGGGAGATTTTTTCATTATGGATGACGCTATGCCTGCCGCCGGCCTCGAGGATCTGACCGAAAAGTCGTTGATGGCCGAGGCCACGAAGAATTCGGGCGGGCTGACCGATTTCGGCGATCTGTGGTTTCTGGAACCGCTGGGCAAGCTGCTGGAATCGATCAAGAAGGAGGCTAAGCTTTCGCCCACGGGCCTGGCCAACCAGCGGGGCCGGATGGTGCATGGGCTGGTCAGCAGGCTCCGCCTGCAGGACGCGATCAAGCGCAATCCCGAGATACTGGACGAAAAGGTCTATGTCGCCGGCACGATCGTCGGCCTGCCGCGCACCGGCAGCACGATGTTCCACCGCCTGCTGTCCAACGCCCCCGGCTTCAACAGCATCAAATGGTACGAGACACAGTTCTACGCACCGTTCGCGGGCGAGGAACGTGGCAACCCGGTCGAGCGCCGGGCGATGGCCACCAAGGTGATGGAGGGCTATGTCGCCGCCGGCATGATGTCGATCCACCCGTTCGCGATCGACGCACCGGACGAAGAGATCATCATCATGGATCAGTTCTTCGTCGGCACGATGCCGGAATCGGCGATGTATGTGCCGAGCTACTCCGAATGGCTGGGTACCTTCGACCACACCAAGGCCTATGAAGACCTGAAGACGATCCTGAAATTCTTCCAGTGGCAGGACAAGGACCGCCAGGGCGGCAAGCGCTGGGTGCTGAAGACCCCGGGGCACCTGCCGACGCTGGACACGCTGATGAAGGTGTTCCCGGAAACCACGGTGATCACCACGCATCGCGACCCGATGTCGACCGTCCCGTCCTATTGCAGCATGACCAACTCGCTGGTCCACATGAACTCCGACCATGTGGACGACGTCGAGTTCGGCCGGTTCACCGAGAAGCGTTGGGCCGGCTTCCTGTCCCGCTATGAGGCCGCCCGCGAGCGCATCGGCGCGCACCGCTTCATCGACATCAAGTACGAAGACGTCGTGAAGGCGCCGCTCGAGCAGGCGCGCAAGGTGCTGGACAAGCTGGGCATGGGCATGACCCCGGACGTTGAAGAGGCCATCAAGGAATGGCTCGGCGAGAACGCCCGCGACAAGCGCGCCGCGCACCACTACACGCTGGAGCAGTTTGGCCTGACCGAAGCCGGCCTGGAGCAGGATTTCAAATCGTATCGCGAGCGTTTCATTCTGTGATGGCAGAAATCTGTCTGCTATACCGCTGAGCGCCGTAACTTACTGGGGAAAGACATCATGGCCGATCAGGATCACGCATCGCGGGTTATCAGCGGTAAGGCCTGGGAGGATTTCTGCGACGCGCTGAAGAACGCCGGCAAGGAGATCCTGCGGCCTGAGGCGCCCGCCACCGAGATCGATCGCGCCGAGGGCTGGCGCTATCTGACTCGCCTCCTGCGCCTGGGCCTGGAAAGCAAGCTGGAATTCGCGGACACCGACTTCCCGGTGCTCTACGCCCTGTCGCATACGACGGCCAAGATCGGCGCCGACAACCCCGACAATATCTATCACAACGCGACGATCGACGGGACCAAGGAGTACCGGCTCTACGGCAAGCGCGGCACCGTCCCCTATTTCAGCTGGGGCACCAAGGCCAACCGCTACGACACCGATGGCACGATGGCCTCCATCGGCGAACTGGACAGCAAGTCCCTGATCGTGGAGCCCGACGGTTCGTTCGAGATCATCCTGAGCCAGGAGAAGAAGGGCAAGAACTGGCTGAAACTGACGCCGGATTCGACCATGCTACTCGGCCGCCAGACCTTCCTCGACCGCTCCAAGGAAATCCCGGCCACGGTCGCGATCGAACAGATCGGCGGTCCGAAATACCCCAAGCCGCTGGATGCAGCGACGCTGGAAAAGGGGTTGCGCGACACGGTGGCTTTCGTCACCGGCACGGCGCGCACTTTCAACGACCTGAGCCAGGACTTCCAGCGCAAGACCAACGACTGGATCACCGCAGAGCAGGAGCATTGGATCAGGATCGGCGGCGACCCGAAGATCTTCTACCTGCACATGCATTGGGCACTGCAGCCCGACGAGGCGCTGGTGATGGAAAGCCCGGTGCCGGACTGCGCCTTCTGGAACATCCAGCTGGACAATTACTGGTGGGAGTCGCTCGACTATCGCTACCTGCCGGTCCATGTGCAGAAGGGCAACGCCAAGCTGAACAAGGATGGCTCGGTCACGGTGGTGGTCGCCGCCAAGGATGTCGGCGGCGGCAACTTCCTGGACACGGCCGGCCACACCAGCGGCACGATCCTGTGGCGCTGGGTCGATGCCAAAACGCATCCGCTCCCGACCTGCCGGGTAGTCAAGCTCAACGAACTGAAAGCTTAGGGGGAAAGTATGCCGACGCCTGTTCCGAACCGTCCGATCTTCGGCGAGCTGGGTTTGCCGCAGATCGCCCAAATCGGCTTTGCCGTGCGCGATTTGGATGCGTCGATCGCTTTTTACGAACCGCTGTTCGGGCCGTTCAAGAAGACTCCGTCCGAATTCGCCAAGCAGTGGGCCTCTTATAAGGGCCGGCCGCGCAGCGAGTACGAACTCGCCATCGCCTTCGGTCATTCCGGCGATGTTGAGATCGAACTCATCCAGTGGGTCTCGGGTGACACCCCGCACCGGGACTTCCTAGCCGCAGGCCGCGAAGGCATGCATCACGTCCAGTTCCGCGTCGACGATTGCGACGCCTGGACGAAGAAACTCAATGAGCTCGGCTATGAGACGGTCTGGTACGACCGCCTGCGGCCGGACATTGCGTACTCCTACATGGAGCGCCCAGGCGACCCGTTGCTGGTGGAGTTCCTGGAGTATCCTGCTTCCGGCGACGCGACGGAGCCTCTGCCGGATTAGCCGACCGGTCGTCCGCCTACATCGTAAGCATGGGGCCGATCATCGATTGATCCATGATTTTCTTCTGCTCGTCGCTGAGCGAGGCATAGAGCGGGGTCAGCGCATCTTTTAGCGACTTAAGAGAGTCCAGGTGGGCGGACATCATCTTCTCTTGATGGTCCAGGCGCTCGGGCAGTGTCGCTTCTGCGTGCGCGCCCATCTGTGCGTGCATCGCGCGGATGGCCTTCCCACGATTCTCCAGCACGTCGGCGAATCGCGACCAGAGCGGCGCCTGCACGTCGGTGATCTTGAGCTCGGCCTTGAGCGCGGTGACCGTGTCCTCGCCACAGGAAGACATCATGCGGGTTTGCATACGCATCATGCCTACCATGTCGTGCATCATCGACATCATCTGCCGCGTGTCGGCGGCCGTCATGTCGGGCCCGCCGCCCTTCCCCATCATTCCCATGCCCTTGGCATGGGGCTCCTTCGCGCCTGTGGGCGGCGCCTCGGTGGTTGACTGTTGAGGTGTCTGGGCCAGCGTGACCGGTATGCACCACGCCATCGTGCCGGCAAGGACAACGGCGGACAAAGACAACTGCGCGCGCAAATTCATGACGGGTCTCCTCGGGGAGTGTCGATTCCGCGACGGTAACGGCGGCGGGATTCTGTCGTGACGCTGCGCGCCATTCCCGGGGGCGACCTTGACGCAGGTCAATCGCTGGCCAGATAGACGCCATAGACTACAATTAAACGCCGGCCGGCGTCCCGTCGGCCGCTGGCGATATCCGCAAATGCATCAGAGAGCGAGCTTTCAGAATGACGGCGGTTGAACACCACGTGCACCGCCACGGCGACGGTGCTCTGCTACCGGCCGGCAAGGTCCGCGACCCCGTCTGCGGCATGAGCGTCGATCCGGCGACCGCGAAGAACCATGCCGAACATGATGGCACGACCTATCACTTCTGCGGCGCCGGCTGCCGCACGAAGTTCGTCGCCGACCCGGACAAATACCTGAACCCGGCCCCGCCGCCGGCGCCGGTGACGGGGGCGATCTATACCTGCCCGATGCATCCGGAAGTCCGGCAGGAGGGCCCCGGCAGCTGCCCGATCTGCGGCATGGCGCTGGAGCCGGTCACGGTCAGCGCCGAGGCGGCGCCGAACCACGAGCTGGCGGACATGTCCCGGCGCTTCTGGATCGGCCTCGTCCTGGCGCTGCCGGTCTTCCTGCTGGAAATGGGCGGCCACGTCTTCGGTATGCGCCTCGGCCATGTCGTGCCGACCGGCATCTCCCACTGGATACAATTCGCGCTGTCCACGCCGGTGGTGCTGTGGGCCGGCTGGCCGTTCTTCGAGCGCGGCTGGGCTTCGCTGGTAAATCGCAGCCTCAACATGTTCAGCCTGATCGCACTCGGCACCGGCGCGGCCTATCTCTACAGCCTGTTCGCGCTCTTCCTGCCCGGTCTGTTCCCCGCGGGCTTTCACGACATGGACGGCGCCGTGCCGGTCTATTTCGAGGCGGCGGCGGTCATCACCGTCCTGGTCCTGCTGGGCCAGGTGCTGGAGTTGCGGGCGCGGGAACAGACCGGCGGCGCGATTCGCGCCCTGCTCAACCTGGCGCCGAAGACCGCGCGGCGCATCCTGGCCAACGGGCAGGACGAGGAGATTTCAGCCGACCAGATCCGGATCAGCGACCGCCTGCGGCTGCGGCCCGGAGATGGCGTACCCGTCGACGGGGTGGTCGACGATGGGCACAGCACGGTCGATGAATCGATGGTGACCGGCGAATCCCTGCCCGTAACCAAACAGACCGGGGATCGGCTGATCGGCGGCACGATCAACGGGACCGGCGCGCTCGTCATGCGCGCGGAAAAGGTGGGCGCGGATACGATGCTGGCGCGAATCGTCGCGATGGTGGCGGAGGCGCAGCGCAGCCGCGCGCCGATCCAGCGCCTAGCGGACATCGTCGCCGGCTATTTCGTGCCGGCCGTGCTGGCCGTTGCACTGCTCGCCTTCGCTTCCTGGGCGGTCTGGGGGCCGCAGCCGGCGCTGAGCTATGCGCTGATCG
>DATJHU010000055.1:0-26815 GCA_035493715.1 Alphaproteobacteria bacterium
CCAAGGAGGCGGATCATGGGCAGGAGTTTCGTTCAAATCTATATGACGATCGGCGCGATCTTCGGCGTCATCCTGGCCGGGCCGCTGTGGTATGCGGCCTTGTTCGGACATCCGGTGCCGGACAGCACGGGGAAAATACAATCCTTGCTGGTCTCATTGCTGATAGCCACCTTTCATGGCGTCGTGCGTGCCTTCGACTGGCTGCCAAGCCTGGTCTATAACGTCGGCATGCACAAAATGGCATTCATGCACTGGCTTTTCGGCGGATCCTGGTGACAGCGGCACAAAAACAATCTTTCAGGCGAAAAACCCTCCCCCCTGCTCTCGCCAGCCGCGGGGTGGCGCTCGAAATCCTCTGGTCGGTGCTGGACAGCAAGCGCCCGCTCGACGAGGCGGTCGACACGGCGCTGCGCGGTTCGGACCTGGAGCCGCGGGACCGCGCCTTTGCCCGGCTGCTCGCCACCGTTGCCATCCGGCGGCTGGGGCAGATCGACGATGCGCTCGGACGGCTGACCAGCGTGAAACTGCCGCTCAGGCCCGCGGTCATGATGAACCTGCTGCGGATCGGCGCGGCACAACTGCTGTTCCTGGAAACGCCGCCGCACGCCGCCGTCGCCACCGCGGTCGACCTGGCCGAAGCGGTAGGCCAGCCGCGCGGCAAGGGCCTTGCCAATGCCGTGCTGCGCCGCCTGTCGCGCGAGGCCGACGCTATCCTGGCGGACCAGGATGCAACGGCGCTCAACACACCCGATTGGCTGCGACGGCGCTGGGTGCAGACTTTTGGCCTCAACAAGGCGGCGGCAATCGCCGCGCAGCATCTCGTGGAGCCGCCGCTCGACCTGACGCTGAAGCCCGGCGAGAACTCCGCCGAATGGGCTGAAGCCCTCGGCGCAGTGGTTTTGCCGAGCGGCTCGCTGCGCCGGCCCACGGGAGGGCGGGTTGAGGAACTGCCAGGCTTCGCCGACGGCGCCTGGTGGGTGCAGGACGCGGCGGCCGCGTTGCCCGCCAGCCTGTTCGGCGACGTCGCAGGCAAGACCGTCATCGATCTGTGCGCCGCGCCGGGCGGCAAGACCGCACAGCTGGCGGCGGCGGGCGCCATCGTCACCGCGGTCGACCGTTCGGCGCCGCGCCTCAAGCTCGTCCAGGAAAACCTTGCCCGCCTGAAGCTGTCGGCGACGACGGTCGCCGCCGACGCGCTGATCTGGAAACCCACCGGCGATGGGCAGGCTGACGGCGTGTTGCTGGACGCACCCTGCACGGCGACCGGCACCGCCCGCCGGCATCCCGACATCCCCTTGTCCAAGACCCCGCAGGACCTGGCGCAGCTGGCGCGGTTGCAATCGGCACTGCTGGACCGTGCGGCGACCCTGGTGCGGCCCGGCGGCACGCTCGTCTATTGCACCTGCTCGCTTGAGCCGGAAGAAGGCGAGCAGCAGATCGCCCGTTTCCTGGCAGACCGTCGCGACTTTACACGGCGGCCGATCCAGGCCTCGGAAATCGGCGGTCTGGATGAAGCGGTCACGCGCGACGGAGACCTGCGCACCCTGCCCTTGCATTGGGCCGATACAGGCGGCATCGACGGCTTTTACGCAGCCCGTCTCGTGCGTACATAGAGGTCGTTAAAACGCCCTAATTCGTTGCGAGCCACTTGGTTCATTGATAGGACTCGACAGTGCAACAGAACGTCCGAATCGCCCCCTCGATTCTCTCCGCCGATTTCGCCGCCCTGGGCGAGGCCGTGCGCGCGGTCGACGAGGCCGGCGCCGACTATATCCATGTCGATGTCATGGACGGGCATTTCGTCCCGAACATCACGATCGGCCCGAACGTGGTGAAGGCGCTGAGGCCGCATTCGAAGAAGCCTTTCGACGTGCATCTGATGATCACACCGGTCGATCCTTATATCCCGGCCTTCGCCGATGCAGGTGCCGATATCATCACGATCCATGAGGAAGCCGGTCCGCACCTGCACCGCTCGCTGCAGCTGATCCGTTCGCTGGGCAAGAAGGCAGGCGTGGCGCTGAATCCTTCCACCCCCCTCGCGGGGCTGGAATATGTGATCGATTCGATCGACCTGATCCTGGTGATGACGGTCAATCCCGGCTTCGGCGGGCAGAAATTCATTGCGCTCGAACACAAGATCGCGAAGGTTCGCGCGCTGATCGACCAGCAGTCCCACCCGATCGACCTGGAGGTCGACGGCGGCATCGCCCACGACACCGCACCCAGGGTCATCGCCGCCGGAGCGGACGTGCTGGTTGCCGGCACCGCGGTTTTCTCCGGCGGCCCGAACCACTACGCCCAGGCCATCGCGGATTTGCGCGGGTGACGGGCGCGAGCGAAGCCGGATTCGGGCGCGCATTTCGGGCATTCCGTCTGCCCGGCTCCCTGCAGAAGCAGGCGCCCACCGGCTTGCTCATGGTCCCGCCCAACCCGTGGCCCGGCGACGCGACGCGCGGGCGAACGATGCTCGCCAACACGATTGCGATGGCCGGCGAAACCATCCAGGTCAAAGGTTCGCCCTGGATCGCCGAGGCGCAGGAGCCGTGGCACGCGGCGATGCACGGCTTCGACTGGCTGCGCGACCTCAGGGCTGTCGGCGGCGACGCGGCGCGGCGTCATGCGCGACTGCTGACGACCCAGTGGCTGGACCGCAAGGTCAAGCGCGGCGACCTCTCCTGGCGGTCGGACATCATGGGCACGCGCATCGCCAACTGGATCGCCTTCCACGATTTCTTCTGCGCCAGCGCCGACGATGGCTTCCGATCGCGCCTGTTCGCCTCTCTGGCGCAGCAGGCGCGCACGCTCGCCCGCGCCTTACCCGGCGACCTGTCCGGCGAACCGCTGCTGCTCGCGATCCGCGGGCTGCTGTCGAGCGGTGTGTGCCTCGAGAACGGAGACGCCCGCTTCACGCTCGGCGAAAAGCTGCTGCTGCGCGAATTGCCGAAACAGGTCCTGGCGGACGGCTGCCATATCGAACGCTGCCCGGCCGTGCATGCCACGGTGCTCGGCGTCCTGATCGATATCCGCGCGATGTACAAAGCCGCGCGCATCGCGATGCCGGAGCTGCTGCAGCACACGATCGACCGGATGACCCCGGCCCTGCGCTTTTTCCGCCACGGCGACGGCGGCCTGGCCCTCTTCAACGGCAGCCAGGAGGGTGAGGCGCTGCTGCTCGACACGATCCAGACCCAGGCGGATGCCCGGGGACGTCCGCTCAAGCGCGCCCCGCAGGCCGGGTTCGACCGCTTGTCGCTGGGCCGTACGGTGGTGATCGTCGACAGCGGACCGCCCGCGCCGCACCGGCTGGACAAGCACGCCCATGCCGGCATCGCCAGCTTCGAAATGTCGGTCGGGCGCGAGCGCTTCATCGTCAATTGCGGCGCCCATCCCGGCATCAGCCCCTGGCGCGGAGCGCTTGCCTCCACCGCCGCGCACTCGACGCTGACCGTCGCCGAAACCAACCAGATGGAGCTGATGGATGCCGGCGGCGTGCGCCGCAAGCCGCCGCAGGTGCAAGCCAGCCGCGAGGACGGCGCCGAGGGTTCCCTCGTCGAAATCACCCATACCGGTTATTCCAATCTCGGCCTCACCCATCGCCGCCGTCTGTTCCTGGGCGACAGCGGCGAGGATCTGCGCGGCGAGGATGCGCTGATCGGCAAGACGCCTCAGAAATTCGCGATTCGCTTCCATTTCCACCCGGACGTGCACGTGTCCTTGACAGGAACCGGGCAGACGGCGCTTCTTCGCCTCGGCGACGGTGCCGGCTGGCGATTCCGCTCCGACACCGATGCCGTCACGCTGGACGACAGCGTCTATTTCGGATCCGGCGCCGCGCCGCGCCGCACCAACGTTCTGGTGATTTCCGGACAGACCGATGGCGACGGCGAGGCCATCGTCCGCTGGGCATTCCGCAGAGAAAAACGACCAACGAGCTCCGGCTCCTAGAGACCTGAAGATGATCGATACCGTCCCGATAACCCGCGCCCTCCTCTCCGTGTCGGACAAGACGGGCCTGATCCCGTTTGCGAAGGCGCTGCGCGAAAAGAAAATCGAACTGCTTTCGACCGGCGGCACATTCCGCGCGCTGCAGGAGGCCGGGATCGAGGTCAAGGAAGTGTCGGCCCATACCGGCTTCCCCGAGATCATGGACGGCCGGGTGAAGACCCTGCATCCCCGCATTCATGGCGGCCTCCTCGGCCGGCGCGACGACCATGCCGACGCGATGCGCGAACACGACATCCCGCCGATCGACCTGATCGTCGTCAATCTCTACCCCTTCGAGGCGACGGTCGCGGCCGGCAAGCCGTTCGAGGATTGCGTCGAGAACATCGACATCGGCGGCCCGGCGATGATCCGCTCGGCTGCGAAGAACCACGATTTCGTGACCGTGGTCGTCGACCCGTCGGACTACGAGACCGTCATGGCGGAGCTGGTGCTGCACCAGGGCTCGACGACACTGGCGACCCGCCGCCACCTGGCCGGCAAGGCCTATGCCCGAACCGCCGCGTATGACACCGCGATCTCCGCCTGGTTCGCGTCGCAGCGCGGCGAGACACTGCCGGACCGGTTCGCGATGGCCGGGGTGCTGCAGCAACGCATGCGTTACGGGGAGAACCCGCACCAGGAAGCCGCGCTGTATCGCGACGGCTCCAACCGCATCGGCGTCGCCAACGCGCGCCAAATCCAGGGCAAGGAGCTCAGCTACAACAACCTGGCCGACGCCGACGCGGCGCTGGAGCTGGTCGCCGAGTTCGAGCACCCGGCCGTCGCGATCATCAAGCATGCCAACCCGTGCGGCGTAGCCGAGGGTTCATCGATTGCCGCGGCCTATGCCCGTGCGCTGGCCTGCGACCCGGTCAGCGCCTTCGGCGGCATCATCGCGGTGAACCGCGAACTCGACGCGATCACCGCCGAGGAAATCGCCAAGCTGTTCGCCGAGGTGATCGTCGCCCCGTCGATCTCGCAGGCCGCCCAGGACGTGCTGGCGCAAAAGAAGAACCTGCGCGTGCTGGCGACCGACAAGCTGCCCGATCCGGCCGCACCCGGCTTGATGGTCAAGACCATAGCCGGCGGGTTCCTGCTACAGTCGCGCGACACCGGCCGCATCACCGTCCAGAACATGAAGGTCGTGACCAAGCGCGCGCCGACGCCGACCGAGTTGAACGACATGCTGTTCGCCTTCCGCGTCGCCAAGCACGTGAAGTCGAACGCCATCGTCTATGCCAAGGACGGCGCCACCGTCGGTATCGGCGCCGGCCAGATGAGCCGCGTCGATTCCAGCCGCATCGCCGCCTGGAAGGCCGGAGAGGCCGCCGCCAACGCGAAGCTGGCTGAGCCTCTGACCCGGGGATCTGTGGTTGCGTCCGACGCTTTCTTCCCGTTCGCCGACGGCATGCTGGCCGCCGCCGACGCCGGGGCGACGGCCGTCATTCAGCCGGGCGGCTCGGTCCGCGACCAGGAAGTCATCGACGCCGCCGACGCGCGCGGCCTGGCGATGGTGTTCACGGGCATCCGGCACTTCCGGCACTGACCCGAAGCTAGCCCTACCGCCACTTCGTGCGGGCTTCGCCGCGCAGGCTGACCAGGTAGTCCAGGATCGTCTGGACGTCGTCGTCCGCGATCGGCGCCTTATAGGCGTCACGCATCTTGCCGATCACGGCCGTCCATTGCGCACGGGTGAGCGACGGCTGGTTGGCCACGATCTCCGGCGAATGGCACGACAGGCAGTTGCGATCGACGACAACTGCCCCCGGCTTATCCGGATAGACGTCGTCACCTGGGGGCAAGGCCACCGTGACCGTCCGATCGAGCGAGGGGCCGCGTGCCTTTGCGCCGCGCTTCTTCTTAGGTGTCACCGGCTTGGCGGCAGCCGGATCGGCCGGCGCCGCGACAGTTGCACCGCCGACATCGGGCAGCGGAACCGCCTCCTTGTCCTTCTTGGGCTCGGCCGCATGAGAGGCCGTCACCGCCAGCGCGACGGCGGCAGCGGCGAGCAACCCTATCGCCTTACTGTTCAGCGGCCGGACCATCATCACCCACCGTAATCTGAACCGCCTCGATACCGTCGCGCATGATCCCCGCGGGGTTCCAGTTGGCGTCACGCGACTGCGACACACCGTTCGTGTTCGTGCAGCGCGACATCAGCGTCACCGATCCCGCCTTGGGCGTGAACTGCGCCTGCCAGCGGCGGAAACTGTATTTTCCCGTGTCCTTGTCGAGCCTGGCGGTCGTCCAGCTTTTCCCGCCGTCGCTTGAGAACTCGACCCGTGCGACGCCCGTGTCGCCGCCCATCGCAATGCCCCGCACCAGCGCGGGCTGGCCGGGAGCCAGCTGTTCGCCGACTTTGACGTTGGTGATGAAGGACCGCGGCACCATGCGGCCGACAGGACGCGTCGCATATCCTGTGTCGCCCGGCTGCACGTCGCCGCGCGCGGTCGCGGGAACCACGTCCGCCGAAACCATCCAGTAGTTGGTATCCGGCGCGGACAGAAGTTCGATGTCGTTCAACATCTGGACCCAATAGCAACCGTACCAGCCCGGCACGACCAGCTTGAGCGGAAAACCGTTCAGGACCGGCAACGGTGCGCCGTTCATCGCAAAGGCGACGATCACCTCGCCGTTGGTTGCGTGCGCCAGATCGAGCGACTTCATGTAGGGCGGCACGCCGGGATTGCTCGATTTCTCGGCGCCCTTGAAGCGGACTTGGACCGTGCCCGGCATGATCCCGGCCTTATCCAGAATGTCCTTCAGGCGGACGCCGGTCCATTTGGCATTGCCCATCCCGCCGTTGCCCCACTGCACGCCCGGGACCCGGGGCTGGAACATGCCGCGCGAATTGCCCGGCGCCTGGTCGATCGCCGTGACCTCGACCTTGGGCAGGCTCCTGATCTCGGCCAGCGACAGCGACACCGGACGGCGGACATTCCCGTGCACCGACAGGCGGAACGCACTTGGATCGACCGTCGTCGGGATCGCCCCGGAGTGCCACGCGACATAGAAGCGGTCGTTCGGCGTGACGTACCCTTTGTCGAACACCTCAAACGGCGTTTCCAGGATGGGCGGCCGCACGGACTGCAGCACCATCGCGCCCTTCTGCGGGAAATCCTTGGTCAGCGGCCGGTCCTTCGGGCCCCCCTCCATCGGCAGCGTCGCGCTTGTCGCCTCAGGCGGAGGTGGCGGAGGCGGCGGTTCCGCGGCCGCCGCGTCGCCGGCGGCATCCGGAGCCGGGGTCGGCTCGGGCGTCGCGCCACCAGGAGGCGCGGGCGCGGCGTCGGGAACGGGTGCGCCGCCCTTGGCCGGCGGGACCGATGGCTGCGGCAGTTGATCGGCCGCCCAGGCAGTCCAGGACACCCCCATCAAGCCAACCGCAGCGCCGCCGCCCAGAAACCGTCGGCGTGACCAATTTCGTTTAGGCATCATGAGAACCACGGGTCGACACGGAACGGCCGGGATGCCCCATGGTCGCTGCTGACACTTGGGCGACGCACGAAGAAATGACCGGCATTCACGCTCTTTCATTCGACAAAATTTGAGGCGATTTCAGCGGACTGTGACAGATCGCTAAACCGGCATCAAGAAAACCTTACGCATCGCGAAACGATCCGGATGCGCTCAGGCGAACGACATATGTTAGCTTTGCGACATGTTCGATATCGACCGCGCGACCTGCGAGGCTTGGGACCTGGCCGACCCGCTGGCCGGCTTTCGCGACCTGTTCGCGCTGCCGGCGGGGATCGTCTATCTCGACGGCAATTCACTGGGTGCGCTTCCCAAGGCGACGACCCCGCGGATGCAAGCGATTATCGCCAGGGAATGGGGCGAAGGCCTGATCCGAAGCTGGAACAGCGCCGGCTGGATCGGAGCCCCAAGCCGGGTCGGCCAAAAGATAGCGCCGCTGATCGGCGCCAAGCCGAACGAGGTGATCGTCGCCGATTCCACCTCGGTCAATCTGTTCAAGCTGCTGGCCGGTGCGGTCGGCCTGCGACCGGGCCGGAAGGCGATCCTGTCGGAGCCCGGCAATTTCCCCACCGATCTCTATGTCGCGCAGGGCCTCGAAAATCTCTTGGGTGGCCAGGTCGCGCTGCGGACCGTGCCGGCGGATGAGATTGCCGGCGCGATCGACGACGACACCGCCGTCGTGATGCTGACCCATGTCCACTACAAGACGAGCGCCCGCCTTCCTATGGCGGTGATGACCGGCGCGGCGCACGCGAAAGGCGCGCTGACGCTATGGGACCTGAGCCACAGCGCAGGCGCGGTCGGCGTCGACCTGAATGACTGCGGCGTCGATCTGGCCGTCGGCTGCGGTTACAAATATCTGAACGGCGGGCCTGGCGCCCCGGCCTTCCAGTTCGTGGCGGAGCGGCATCAAGCGGCCATCCGGACGCCGCTGACAGGATGGATGGGCCATGCCGCTCCCTTCGCCTTCGGCGACGACTACTGCCCGGCGGACGGCATCGCGCGGCAGCTGTGCGGCACGCCCGGAATCCTGGGTCTGGCTGCGCTGGAGGTCGGCGTCGAGATTTCCGCGCGCGCCGGCATGCCGGCGATCGAGGTGAAATCAGCGCAGCTCGGCGACCTGTTCATCAAGCTGGTCGAGACGCGCTGCGCGGACGCCGGCGTGACGCTTGTCAGCCCGCGTGACGCGGCAGATCGCGGATCGCATATCTCATTCGCCCATCCGGACGCCTATGCCATCGTCCAGGCATTGATCGCGCGCGGCGTGATCGGCGACTTCCGCGCACCCGACGTCGCCCGCTTCGGCTTCGCGCCACTATATGTGCGCTATGTCGATATCTGGGATGCCGTCGATGCCTTGCGCCTTGTCCTTGATAATGGCGAATATCGGAGACCGGAATTTTGCCGAATGGCCGCCGTCACTTAAGGGAGTGAGCCCCCTCGAACCCTCGGCGGACGGCTGAGAGTGCATGCGCCGTCAATGCACCGCTAGATACAGTGAACCGCTTGTGTAGGGGATCACCATGTACCGACTGCACGACAACCTGTCTTCGGGAAACGCCTATAAAGTGCGTCTGCTGCTGACGCAGCTGGGCATCCCGTTCGAGCGCATCGACTACGATATCGACAACGGGGCCACGCGCACGCCGGAGTTCCTGGCGCGCAATCCGAACGGGCGTGTGCCGCTTCTGGAGATCGCCCCGGGCAGGTTTCTGGCGGAATCCAATGCGATCCTGTGCTTTCTGGCAGAAGATACGCATTTCGTGCCGGCCGACCGATTCCAGCGCGGCCAGCTGATGCAATGGCTGTTCTTCGAGCAGTACAACCACGAGCCCAATGTCGCCACCGTCCGCTACTGGATCACCCACAAGGTCGAGATGACCGAGTTCCGGCAGAAGGCGCTGCCGGTCAAGCGCGCCGAGGGCGTCGCCGCGCTGAGGGTGATGGAGCAGCATCTGGCGGACCGCGAATGGTTCGTCGGGACGGCATACTCGATCGCCGACATCGCGTTGTATGCCTACACCCATGTCGCACCCGAGGGCGGCTTCGACCTGGCGCCGTTCCCAGCCATCCGCAGATGGATGGCGCGCGTGGCCGCCGAGCCGCATTACATCGCGATCACCGATACGAATGTCGGCGGGGTGCACTAGCGACATCTTACGGCCAGGTTGCCGAGCCGATCTCGATCAATCGTCAGGCCCCGCTCCCAGACGTCGCGAAGAATTTCGCGGTTGACGGAGAGCCGCGACGGACCGCAACGAAAGCCCCCTCGGCGCCGCCTTAAATCCTTCAAAAACCGTCAAAAAGACCGATATCGAGCTATATCTTACCACCAAAATGCAAATGACTCGCATTTCTCTATTGAATTAAAAATCTTCAGCAATTAAGAGTCGTTCGCAATTAGAAACCAGCGATCGGACCCTGACGTGTCGGCACCTTCATCGAAGCGATTGAACGGCTTTTCCCTGCTCTCCAGTTCGGCGATCGGCCTATCTTTCGCCGTTCTGGCAATGCCAGCGTCGGCGCAGGAAACGCCTGCGGCAAGCGGAACGATCGCGCTGCCGACGCTGTCGGTCGAAGGTACCGGCGGAGGCGACTACCGCGCCGACCAGCCGAGCCTCAACAAGCTGACCCAGCCGCTGCGCGACACGCCGCAGTCGATCTCGGTCGTGCCGCTGCAGGTGATGCAGGATCAAGGCGTGACAACACTTCGCGATGCGCTGCGCAACGTGCCCGGCATCTCGCTTGCGGCCGGTGAATTCGGCGCCCAGGGCGACAACCTGACCATCCGCGGCTTCTCCGCGCGCAACGACATCTATATCGACGGCATGCGCGACTTCGGCGGCTATTACCGCGACCCCTTCTATCTGGAGGACGTCGAGGTGCTGGAAGGGCCCTCCTCCATCCTGTTCGGACGCGGTTCGACCGGCGGCGTGGTCAACCAGAACGCCAAGACCCCGACGCTGAACCCGTTCATCTCCGGAACGCTGTCCTTCGGCACCGACGATACCAAGCGCATCACCGCCGACATCAACCAGCCGTTGCCGGAATGGGGCGAAGGCGTCGCCGCGCGGCTGAACCTGATGGCCACCCAGTCGGGCGTAGCGGGCCGGCCAGTCACTGAAAACAATCGGTTCGGCTTCGCCCCCAGCCTGGCCTTCGGCCTCGGCACGCCGACGCGTATCAATCTGAGCTTCCTGCACCAGACCGAATACGATGTTCCGGACTATGGCCTGCCCTATATTTACAGCGCCCTACCCGGCACAACCCAAGCCAACGGATACGTCGCCCCGGTCGCGCGCGGCAATTTCTACGGCTTCAAGCACGGCGACTATCTGCGCACCAACGTCGATATCGCGACGGCCAAGATCGAGCATGACTTCAGCGACGACCTGACGATCCGCGACCAGGTTCGCTATGCCCATTACGTGCGCAGCTTCCGCATCACCGAGGGGCAGATATTTGTGCCCCCCAACCAGGTGAGCTCGACGGTGCCCGCGAACACGCAGTGGCTCGTCCCGCCGGGCACGCCGCTGGGATCTATCTTCGTGTCGCGCAATCAGCTCTACGGTACCGGCCTGGAGACGCTGATCGACAACCAGACCGATATTACCGCGCATTTTACCACTTTCGGGCTGAGCAACACGCTGGTGGGCGGCATCGAATTCACCCGCGAAACCTCTGATCCCACGCGCAACACGACGATCGCGCCCTACAGCACGACATCGTTGGTGTCGCCGAACCCGGATCAGGTCTTCAACGCCAACACCTATTATTCGACCCAAACCAAGACGACCGCCTATTCGCAGGCGATCTATGTCGTCGACACGATCGATCTGGCACCGCAATGGCAGCTGATGGCCGGCGGCCGCTTCGACCGGTTCGACGCAGGCTATAATTCTAACGTCTACAACACAGCGCATCAGCTGCAGACGCCGACGACCGAGCTCGGACATATCGACCGTATGCCCAGCTGGCGCGGCGCGATCGTCTATAAGCCGGCACCCAACGGCAGCATCTATTTCGACGCCGGGACGTCGTTCAACCCATCGGCGGAATCGCTGTCGCTCTCGACCGCCAATGCTGATCTCGACCCGGTCAAGAACACGACCTATGAGATCGGCACCAAGTGGGATGTGCTGAATGAAAGGCTGTCGCTGTCGGCGGCGCTTTATCAGACCGAGCAGACCAACCTGCGCGAAACGATCCCCGGCTCAACCCTGCAGCAGCTTGTCGGTAACGGCATCGCCAAGGGCTTCACGGCCGAGGCCAGCGGTCATATCACCGATGCCTGGCAGATCATCGCCGGCTATGCCTACACCTTCAGCCAGATCGAGGAATCCCCGATCGGCGATTTGGGTCACCGCCTGGCGAACGTGCCGCTGCACACCGCCAACCTGTTCACAACGTATACATTCCCCTTTGGGCTGGAGATCGGCGGCGGTCTGAACTATGTCTCCGGCCGTTACGCGTCCAGTACGCCGCGCGTGGTCCAAGGGGTGAATTTCTTCAGCGAGATACCTGGATACGTGACCGGGAACCTGATGGCGAAGTATCCGGTCAACGAGCATCTGACCTTGCAGGTCAATATCAACAACCTGTCGGACGCTTATTACTACGACCTGATCCACCCCTCGCACGTCGTGCCGGGCGCCGGGCGCAGTGCACTGTTCACAGCCAGCGTGAAATACTAGGAACCGAGATGCTGCTGCACATCCCGACCGTTCTCGACCAGTCCCAGCTTGCCGAGTGCCGCAAGGCGCTGGATCAGGCGGAATGGGCGGACGGCCGGGCGACCGCCGGCTATCAGTCCGCGCGGGTGAAGAACAACCAGCAGCTTCCGGAACGCCATCCGGTCGCGGTCAGGCTCGGCGACATGATCCTGACCGCGCTCGACCGCAATCCGCTGTTCATGTCGGGGGGGCTGCCGCTCAAGGTGGTGCCCCCGCTGTTCAACAGGTACGAAAACAGCCAGACCTACGGCAACCATATCGATGGCGCGATCCGCCCGATTGCCGGCACGCCCCATCGGGTCCGCACCGACCTGTCGGCGACGCTCTTCCTGACGCCGCCTGAGGATTACGACGGCGGCGAGCTCGTGATCGAGGACACGTTCGGCGCGCAGCGCGTGAAGCTCAAGGCCGGCGACATGATACTCTATCCCGGCAGCAGTCTGCACCGGGTCGAGCCGGTGACGCGAGGCGTGCGCACCTGCGCCTTCTTCTGGATCCAGAGCATGGTGCGCGACGACGCCCAGCGCCGGATGCTGTTCGAACTGGACACGACCATCCAGCAGCTGGCGCGCACCGTGACCGACCAGACGCCGGTCGTGACGCTGACCAACCTCTATCACAACCTCCTGCGGCAGTGGGCCGATGCGTAATTTCTCCGCCCGCAAGACGCTCGGGTTCGTTCACCTCTGGGCAGGGTTGATCCTGTGCCTGCCGCTTGTGCTGCTCGGCCTGACGGGGACGATCCTGGCGCTCCAGGACAATGGCGGCCCGACGATCGCGGCTTCCGGTCCGCCCCAGCCGATCGCCGCGATGATCGCCGCGGCTGCCCATGTCGCGCCCGAGGCCCAGAAGCCTTCGATGTTCGTCGCCCCCGCGACGCCCGATAAGCCGGCGGCGATCCGCTTTTCCGCCCCCGGCCGCAACGGTCCCGGCTTCGGCGCCCAGTTCTTCGTGGACCCGTCGACGCTCGCTGTGACCGAGGCCACGACCAACCGCTTCACGCGCCAGGTCCATATGCTTCACGGCAACCTGTTGTTCGGCCGCGAGGGCCGCGACATCGTCGGCTGGCTCGGGATCGTCATGCTGGCGATGGGCGTGTCGGGCCTCGTCATCTGGTGGCCCCGCCCCGGCCGCTGGCGCGCGGCCTTCGGTGTGGACCGCAAGGCGCGCGGGGTTCGGCTGCATCGTGAGTTGCACGGCGCCGTCGGCATCTGGGGTCTTCTCGTCCTGATCACGGTCAGCTTCAGCGGCGTCTATCTCGCCTTCCCCGAAACCGTCTCCAGCATCTTCGGCGTCACGGACGCGCGCTCCCTGCCGCAACCGAAGGTGCAGCCCGTCGAAGGCGCCAAGCCGATCGATGCCGACCGGGCCGTTGCGCTGGCAGAGGGCGCGGTGTCCGGCACGCTGAAGTCGATCGGGCTGCCGCAGCGTCCCGACCAGCCGTACCGAGTGGCGCTGGCGCATGTCGGCGACAGCGACGGCGCGCCGGTGGCGACGATCTATGTCGATCCCTGGGCATCGCGCGTCATCGAGATCCGCGATCCGGCGGCGAACGGTGGCGTCACGGCCTTCATCGCCTGGCAGCGCGCGCTTCACGCCGGCGAAGGGTTGGGCCGGCTGTGGCAGGCGCTGGTGGCCCTAAGCGGCCTGCTGCCCGCCCTGTTCGCGGCAACCGGCGTTTCGATGTGGTTGCTGAAGCGCCGTGCGCGGCAGCGCATGGCGGCGGCCCGGGTGGCGCTACCGGAAGCCGCCGAATGACCACCGTCGAATTCCCGGCTACCCGGCGAAACCATTGGCAGGCGCTCGATGCCAGCGACCGCGAAAGGACGCGCAAGCAAATCCGCTATTGGCTGCTTGCCGTCGCGGCGCATCTGGCGATCGCGGCCGTGTTCCTCGTCAATCTGGCGCGCCCGGACCAGCTGCCGCGCGACGACGTCGCGATCGAGGTGGTGACGCCGCCGGCTCCGCCCGCCGTCGAGCCGCCGCCGAAATCGGTCGAGGTTCAGGAATTGCCCAAGCCGCACACAATCGTGCCGCACATCGTGCCGAAGCCGATCCCCAAGCTTGTTCGGACCCCGCCGCTTCCGACGATCGTCCCGCCGATGCCGGCTTTACCGCACGAGACTCCACCACCCCCACCGGCCCCCGCCCGGGCCGCGCCTCCGCCGACCTATCTGAGCGCGCTCTACGCCCATCTCGCGGCCAACAAGCGTTACCCGCGTGCCGCGCAGCAGGCGCATGTCGAGGGCACGGCCCTGCTGCGCTTCAAGATGGACCATCAGGGACGCGTGCTGTCGTTCAGCCTGGAACGCGGTTCGGGTCACGAGATCCTGGACAGCGAGGTGATCGCAATGATCCAGCGCGCGCAGCCGCTGCCCGCCCCGCCCGCCGACATGCCGGATCCGATGGAGCTGATTATCCCGGTTCAGTTCACCGTTCGCTGACCGCGATTATCGCTGGCCGTTTCCCGACGATGCGCTAAACATGCGCCCGCCCCTAAGTGGGCGACACGACACGATCTTCGGGAGGACCGTTTGAAACTCGCGCGCTGCGCCCGCAACGGGGACATCTATTGGGCGGTCGTCGATACAGCCGCTGGCACCCTCCACCCCATCGCCGGCACACCGGCCGACTGGGGTCCTGCCCTGACCGACGGCGGCAGCGAAGAGGCGCTGACCTTTACCGGCAGTTCGCATGCGCTCACCGAGGCAACATTGCTGCCGCCGATCGAGCCGACCTCCCAGGTCTTCGTCGTCGGCGCCAACTATCTGAAGCACCTGCAGGAGCTGAAGATGGAGCCGCCGAAATCGCCCATCGCGTTCCTGAAATCCAACCGCGCGCTGATCGGCGCGAAGGACGACATCTGGCACTCCCCGCTGACCAATCAGCTGGACTACGAGGTCGAGCTGGTGGCCGTCATCGGCAAGCCCCTAGCCGGCGGTGACGTGACACGAAGCGTGCTCGGCTACACGGTCGGCAACGACATCTCCGCCCGCGACCTGCAGCGCAGCGGCATCGGCTTCGACCTGTTCTCGTCCAAAAGCCTGGACCACACCACCGGTCTCGGCCCCTGGATCGTGACCCGCGACGCGTTCGGCGACGGTACGCCCGACATCCGCATGAAAACCGTCGTCAACGGCGAAACCCGCCAAGATGCCCGCACGGGCGAGATGACGTGGAAGCTGGACGTGATCCTGCCCTATGTCGATACGCGCGCCGCGTTGCAGACCGGTGACGTCGTCTTCACCGGCACGCCGGAGGGCGTCGCCTGGGCCAGCGGCCGGTTCCTGAAGCCCGGCGACACGGTCGAGGTCTCGCTCGAAGGCATCGGTGCGCTGACCAACAAGGTCGTCGCGCGCTAGGGCCTGGTTTCGGAAGCGCCGACGATTGGTTAGTGTGGGTACGCTGCGGTGCAACAAAACGCGCCGGCATACCCACCCGATCGTATGGAGCAGCCATGCAACTCAAAGATAAAGTCGCCATTGTCACCGGCGCCGCCAGCGGCATCGGCAAGGAGATCGCCGCGCGTTACGTACGCGAAGGGGCGAAGGTCGCCATCGCCGACCTGAACCAGGCCGCTGCGGACGCCACAGCCGCCGAGCTTGGCGGGCCGGAGCATGCCATCGGCGTGGCGATGGATGTGTCCAACGAGGCGGCGGTCGATGGCGGTACGCAGACGGTGATCGATACCTGGGGCCGGCTGGACATCCTGGTCTCCAACGCCGGCATCCAGACGGTCGCGCCGCTGGACCAGTTCGATTTCGCCAAATGGAAGCAGCTGATCGCGATCCATCTGGACGGCGCCTTCCTGACGACTCGCGCGGCGCTCCGCCAGATGTACAGGCAGGAGACCGGCGGCAGCATCATCCTGATGGGGTCGGTCCATTCCAAGGAGGCATCGCTGCTGAAGGCGCCCTATGTCACCGCCAAGCACGGGCTGATCGGGCTGGCCAAGGTGATCGCCAAGGAGGGCGCCAAGCACAAGGTGCGCGCCAACGTGATCTGCCCCGGCTTCGTCCGCACACCGCTGGTCGACAAACAAATCCCCGAACAGGCCGCAACGCTCGGCATCTCGGAGGAAGACGTGGTCAAGAAGGTCATGCTGAAGGAAACCGTGGACGGTGAATTCACCACCGTTGAGGACGTGGCCGAGGCCGCTGTCTTCTTTGCAGCCTTCCCGACGAACGCCCTGACCGGCCAGTCCCTGGTCGTGAGTCACGGCTGGTTCATGCAGTGAAATCGGCGCCGATTGCGGCTATAGTTCGCGAAAGCCTATGGACCGGGAGGGTGGATTGTCGGCCGATGACGTAACCACACTGCGCGAGCTCGGCTACGCGCAGGAACTTCTGCGCGGCATGCGCTCGTTTCAGAATTTCGCCGTATCCTTCGCCATCATCTGCATTCTGGCGGGCGGCATCAATTCGTTCGGCCAGGCAACCGGCAGCCTGGGCGGCGGCGCGGTGGGCATCGGCTGGATCGTCGGAGCGACGGGCTCCATGTTCGTCGCGTTGGCGATGGCGCAGATCGGCTCGGCCTACCCCACAGCAGGCGGCCTCTATCATTGGGGCTCGATCCTCGGTGGCCGGGGCTTCGGCTGGCTGACCGCCTGGCTCAACCTGATCGGGCTGGTCGCGGTGATGGCGGCGATCAATGTCGGCACCTTCACCTTCTTGGTCGGGGCGATCCTGCCAGAGTTCGGGATCGATCCCGCCGTCGGCGCGGGCCTGCTGAACGGACCGGTCCAGGCCGCGACGGTCGCGGTCATCGCGGTGACCCAGGGCCTGCTCAACCATTACGGCATCCGCCTTACCACCCGGGTGACGGACCTGTCCGGCTACCTGATCTTCGCCGTTTCGATCATCCTCGCGGCCGCGGCCCTGGCGTATGCGCCGCATATCGAGATTTCGCGGCTGTGGACCTTCACCAACTTCAGCGGCGATGCCGGCGGCGGCGTGTGGCCGCAAAGCGACAGCCTGCTCTATCTCTTCATCCTCTGCCTGATGCTGCCGGCCTTCACCATCACCGGCTTCGACGCCTCCGCCCACACGGCGGAGGAAACCGTCGGCGCATCCCGCGCGGTGCCGGGCGGCATCATCCATTCGGTCTTGTGGTCCGGACTGTTCGGCTGGGTCATGCTGTGCGCCATCATCGTTGCCGCGCCCGACCTCAAGGACGCGGCGGCGCAGGGCGCCAACAGCATCTTCGCGATCCTGCGCGAAATCCTGCCGAAGCCGCTACGCCTCGTGCTGTGGGTCGGCATCCTGATCGCACAATATTGCGCCGGACTGGCGACGGTGACCTCGGCGAGCCGCATGATCTACGCCTTCTCCCGCGACGGCGGCCTGCCCTGGTCGCGGATCCTGCGGCGCGTCAACACCTCGTGGCACACGCCGGTCGCGGCGATCTGGACCGCCGTCGCGCTGTCGACCGCTTTCACGCTCTATACGCCCGTCTACACCACGATCGTCGCGGTGTCGGTGATATTCCTCTACATTTCCTATGCGATGCCGATCGGCGCGGGCCTTATCGTCTACGGTCACCGCTGGACCCGCATGGGCCCATTCAATCTCGGCTGGGCTTATCGCCCGATCGCCATGGTCAGCCTCGTCTTCTGCGGTGTCCTGCTCTATAGCGGCGTGCAGCCGCCCAACGACCAGGCGCTGACCGTCACGATCGGCGCGCTGGTCCTGGCCGCGCTGATCTGGTTCGGGGCCGAACGGCGGCGTTTCAAGGGGCCACCGGTGATCCGCACACGGGCCGAAGCGGACAGCGAATTGCCGACCGCCGAAGTGGCCCCGGCGGAAGCCTGAGGTTCAGGTCAGGATGGGCTGGCCAAATCCGTCGTAGTCGAGCCCGACCCCGCTGACTCCCGCGCCGAGCGCCGCGCGCACCAGCCTAACCAGTTGCGCCGCCGCCTCTTCATGCGCGAGCCCACCGCGCGCATGGATGTTGGAGATGCAGTTCCGTTCCGAATCTCGCCGCCCGCCGCGTGGACCGTAGGTGACATAGATCCCGAGGCTGTCCGGAGTCGTCAGGCCGGGCCGCTCCCCCAGCAGGATCACCGACAGGGCCGCGCCCATCCGCTCGCCGATGTCGTCGGCAAGCGCGACACGGGCCTGGGTGGCGATCACAGCCGGCGCGATAGACATGTCCGGCAGTGCAGCGACCGCCGGACACAAGACCGCCGCCGCATGCGCATGAACCGCCCTGGCGGATAACCCGTCGGCAACGACGAAGACGATATCGAACGGTCCGCGGGGCAAAGCCGCTACGCTTTCGGGATCGAGCAGCCGCCCCAGGTCCGGACGGCGCAGATAGGCCGACCGGTCCCCTGCCCGGCTGCGCACCTTGACGCTCTCCATCGGCAACCCCGCCGCGATTGCCGCCGGGTCGAGCACCGCATGCACCGCGTCGCGTGCCTGGGCGTGGGCCATCTGGAAATCCAGCATCGGCCCGACGCCGAGCGCATCGCCTGTGCGCGTGAGCCCGATCCGCGCGGCGGTGAAACTGCGCGGCAGGCTCCAGGGGTCGCCCTTTGCCGGCGCGTCAGCCACGGATCGCACTCAGCATTCGCGCCGCGTCCGGCACCGCTTCGAGCGCACGGATACGCCCATCCGGCCCGGCGATGCCGTACGTCTCCAGCCACGCCTCGAATTCCGGCGCGGGCCTGAGACCGAGCGTGGTGCGCAGATACAACACGTCATGGAACGACAGACTCTGATAGTTCAGCATGATGTCGTCGGCGCCCGGCACCGCGATCAGGAAATTGGCGCCGGCCAGCGCCAGCAGGGTCGCAAGCACATCCATGTCGTCCTGGTCGGCCTCGGCGTGGTTCGTGTAGCAGACGTCCACGCCCATCGGCAGGCCGAGCAGCTTGCCGCAGAAATGATCCTCCAGACCGGCGCGCATGATCTGCTTGCCGTCGAACAGATATTCCGGACCGATGAAGCCGACCACCGTGTTGACCAGGAACGGCGAGAAGGCGCGCGCGACGCCATAGGCCCGCGCCTCCATCGTCTGCTGGTCGATGCCGTGATGCCCGCCGGAGGACAGGGCCGCCCCCTGCCCCGTCTCGAAATACATCACATGCGGCCCCGGCATCCGGCCCAGCGACAGGGCCGCATTTCGCGCCTCACGCAGGATCGCCAGATCGACCCCGAACCCGCGATTGGCCAGTTCCGAACCCGCGATCGACTGGAACACGAGATCGACCGGCGCCCCCTGCTCAATCAGCCGAATGGTGTTGGTCACATGGGTCAGAACACAGCTCTGCGTCGGGATGGCGTAGGCCTCGCGCAACTGGTCGAAGACCTGCAGCAGCGCCATGCAATTGGACAGGCTGTCGCCGGCCGGGTTCATCCCGATGACCGCGTCGCCACACCCCATCAGCAACCCGTCCAGCGTCGATGCGAGGACACCGCGCGGGTCGTCGCTGGGATGGTTCGGCTGGAGCCGCGTCGCCAGCCGCCCCGGCAGGCCGACAGTCGTGCGCGCGCTCACGGCCACCCGGCATTTGCGCGCAACCGCGATCAGATCCTGGTTGCGCATCAGCTTGGACACCGCGGCGGCCATCTCCGGCGTCAGCCCGGGCGCGAGGGAGGAAAGCTCGACATGTGTGGTCGTTTCCGCAAGCAGCCAGTCGCGGAAACCGCCGACCGTCAGATGCGAAACGTCAGAGAACGCCCCGCCGTCATGCGTGTCGACGATGAGCCGCGTGACCTCGTCCGCCTCGTACGGGACCAGCGCTTCGCTCAGGAAAACCGTCAGCGACAAATCCGCCAACGCCATCCGCGCCGCAACCCGCTCCTGCGCGCTCCCTGCCGCCAGCCCTGCCAGCTCGTCGCCCGATCGCAGAGGCGAGGCCGCCGCCAGCAGATGCGCCAGGTCACGAAACCGGTAGGAAATTCCGCCGACGGTGTGGCTGAGTTCGACCATGAGCCTGAGTTTACGCGTTTTCCACGGCTACGTTTCCGAATTCTTTCATGCCATAACGCAGTCATGAAGACCGGCAACACCGTCCTGTCGCGCTACGGCGCGACCATCTTCGCCACCATGTCCCGCCTGGCGCAGGAGAAAAAGGCGCTCAATCTCGGCCAGGGCATCCCGGAGGACGGCGAACCGCGGGACATCATCGACTTCGCCGCCGACGCGCTGAAGACGCGATCCAACCAGTATCCGCCGATGTACGGCCTGCCGGAGCTGCGCCAGGCGATTGCGCGGCACGACCGGGAATTCTATGGGCTGGAGCTGGATTGGCAGACCGAAACCATCGTGCTGTCCGGCGGCACGGAGGCGCTGGGCGTCTCGCTGCTGTCGCTGATCGACCCGGGCGACGAGGTCGTGCTGATCGAGCCGCTCTACGACACCTATCTGCCGGTCATCCAGATGGCCGGGGGCATCGCCAGGATCGTCCGCCTGGAGCCGCCGGAATGGACGCTGCCGGAGGCCGAGCTGGCCGCGGCTTTCGGGCCCAAGACCAAGCTGATCCTGTTCAACACGCCGATGAATCCGACGGCCAAGGTGTTCAATCGCCGGGAACTCGATTTCATCGCCGATCTCTGCCGCAAGCATGACGCCTACGCCGTCTGCGACGAGGTCTACGAGCATCTGGTGTTCGACGGCGCGGAGCATGTCCCGCTGATCACGCTGCCCGGGATACGCGACCGCACCATCCGTATCCAGTCGGCCGGTAAGACCTTTTCGCTGACCGGCTGGAAGGTCGGCTATATCAGCGCCTGCGCCGCGCTGATCGACCGGATCGTCAAGGCGCACCAGTTCCTGGTCTTCACCACGCCGCCCAACCTGCAGGCCGCCATCGCCTACGGCCTGAACAAGGAGCGCGCCTTCTTCACCGACTTCACCGCCCGCCTGCAGGCCAAGCGCGATCGCTTCGTCGTCGGGCTGGAACGCGCCGGTTTCGCCGTCGCGCCCTGCGCCGGCACCTATTTCGTGAATGTCGATATCGGCTCGGTCGGCTTCGACGGCGACGATGCCGCCTTCTGCCGCGACATCATCGAGACCGCCGGCGTTGCCGCGATCCCGGTCAGCGCCTTCTACGCCGATGCGCCTGAAACCCGGTTCGTGCGTTTTTGCTTTGCGAAACCGGAAGATATCCTGGACGATGCCGCCGAGAGGCTCAAAAAAAGATTTGCGTAGCCTCATGCGATGACCTCGGGAGGGTTCGGATGAAGATACTCGCTGCAGCCGCTCTGGCGCTCGCGGCCGCGCTGCCTGCCCACGCCGCGACGCCTGACTTTTCGCCCTATGTCGGCGGGTTCCCCAGCTTCGGCGAGAGAGGGGCGCTGATAAACGGAAAGAAGGTCACGCTGGTCGCCATCACGGCCTTCGTCCACGACATGGACCTGCCGCCGGGCGGCGTGCAGGAATTGGACGGTGAGACGAAATATTTCGTGAAGGATGACGGCGTCGGAAACATGGCCCATTGCGAGAAGTGGATCAAACAGGTCAGGGCCGACGAACGCGCCTGGACCAAGAAGGACGCGACATATCCCTATCTCGAGATCAACATCGCAACGAATGCCAAGCCGCTGACCTGGAAAGGCATGACGATTTATAGAGGCTTCGACGTGCGTTGCTGGGAAGCCAGGGATTTCGGGCAGCCCGACTTCTAGCATTCCGTCGGACGGGTGGAGCGTATCGATACCCGTCCGGTGTTGAACGATGGAACACAATGAAGACGATCGCCCTCCTCGCGCTCCTGACGGCGAGCGCCTCCGCTTCCGCTGCCGGGGCCGCGAATTTCGCGCCGGCGACGGGCGGAAAACCGACTTATGAGGAGCTCCGGGCGACCGTCGCGGGCAAGGCGGCAACGCTCGTCCGGGTCACCTACGAATATCACGAAATGGACCTGCCGCCCGGCAGCACCCAGCCGATCGGGCTGATTCCGGTCAGATATTTCGTGAAGGATTTCGCCGGCAACATGGCCCGCTGCGAGACGTGGATCAAAAGGATCCGGGCCGACGAATCCGCCTGGACAAAGCAGAAGCCGACCTACCCCTATTTCGAACTGAACGTGGCCACCAACGCCAAGCCTCTGACATGGAAAGGCATGGCGGTTTACAAAGGCACCGACGTGCGCTGCTGGGAAGCGATGGATTTCGGGCCGCCGCTGTTTTGATGCGATTTTATTGAGCTCAGTATGAATCCCTATCTCGGATATTCATTTTCAGTTCCCGACACCTGGATCGACATAAACGGGCATATGAACGCCCAGTATTATTACATCATCCTGTATAACGCCGGCGTCGATTTCGCGACGCATCTGGGCATGGGCCCCGGGATGCCGGCGCGCTGCGGCCGCAGCCAGGTCGTCGTCGAAACCCACACACACTTCGAACGCGAAACCCTGCTTGGCGACGAATTGGTGGTGCATTCGCTGATCGTCGATTTCGACCGCAAGCGCCTCCATTTCCTCCACCAGCTCCACAACGCGACCCGCGGCTACCGCTCCGCGACAATGGAACAGCTGCAGCTGCATATCGATTCCGCGCGCCACAAGACGGCCGATTTCAGCCCGGACCTCCTGGCGAATTTCGAAGCCACGATGGCACTGCAGGGCCCGGTGCCGCCGCCGAGCGATATCGGCCGGCAAATCCTGCTGAAGCGTCATGTGGAGCGTGAACGCGCGATAGAGGCGGCGGTTTAGGCGTCAACACGTATGGGCCATGCCGTCGAGATCAGCGTACAGCCCCAGAACACCGCAAACATCATCAGCCATGACTGCGCAGCAGAGATCAGTTCCGCCATATAGGGATCGTGTCGATCACAAAGCATCACTTGCGCCTGGCTGAAAGAACGATCCGTTTACGCTAAAGGACGATAGCATCGCTGAGACTGGATGGATGCATGGTGGCGCTAAATCATCGGCAGCCCGCGCGGCCTACCCAGCGGAAAAACCGCATCGATACGAGCCAAGTCGGCTTCGCTCAGCATAAGATCACCAGCCGCCGCGTTGTCAGCGACATTGGCCGGCTTCGCCGATTTCGGAATCGCCATCAGGGACGGCCGGCGCGTGAGGAAGGCGAGCGCGACCTGACGCGCGGTTGCGCCATGAGCGGCGGCGACCTCGGCCAGCATGCGGCCGCCGGGGCTGGCCGGACGGGGAAAGTCGCCATGGCCGAAGGGGCTGTAACCGACCACCGCCACGCCGTGCGCCTCGCACCAGGGCATGACGCGATGTTCGATCGCGCGCTCCTCCAGGTGATACAGAACCTGGTTGCAGGCGATCCGCCCCTCTCCGGCGATGGCAAGCGCCTCGTCCAGGTCGTCGACATCGAAATTGCTGACGCCCCAGGAGAGGATCTTGCCGGCCTGGCGAAGCTGTTCGAACGCGGCGATTGTCTCTTCCAGAGGATAACGCCCGCGCCAGTGCAGCAGATAGCAATCCAGACGGTCGGTTTTCAGGTTGGACAGCGACCGTTCGCACGCCGCGATCGTTCCGGCGCGCGACGCGTTGGACGGCAGAACCTTCGACACAATCCGCACCGCGTCGCGACGCCCGGCAATGGCCTTGCCGACAATCTCCTCCGACGCGCCGCTGCCATACATCTCCGCCGTGTCGATATGGGTCATGCCGAGATCGATCCCGCGCTTCAGCGCTTCGACCGCCGCCGACCGGTCGCCCTCCTCGATCCGCCAAGACCCCTGCCCGATGACCGGAACGTCGAAGCCGGCGGAACCGAATTTGCGTCGCTGCATGGGAACTCCGGACCAACGTGCCTTCGATCACCGGGCGACCGTCAATATTGGATCTGCAAGGCCAGATATCCCGATAATTGATTTGTTTGATCGCGATGGGCAAGGCCGCTTCCGGCGGAAAATAACAGTCGAAATTCATCCGTAACGGCGTAAATACCGCCAATATTGAAGCCCGGCGCGTCCGGGTCGCCTTGTAGCTCGGCTGTCTGCAGGAACAGTTCCCCACCAAGCTGAAACGCCGGCGTCAGCTGATACAGGGCGACGCCGCCGGCGAACCAGGCATTCTTTCCACCACCCGGATTGATCCCGTATCCACCGCCCCCATAGACGGTCCAGCGCCCGATTGTCTTCTCCGCCCAAATCGGCAGGAAGGTCCGCGCGGTGCCTTCCCCCAGGCCCCGCCGCTTGCTTCCAGTCGGCAGTTCGACAAGCGGATAGACACTGACAAGCGGCATCCAACCATCGTCGTCTTGCCCGATCAGGCGGTATTTGACGCCGATCTCGGTGTCGCCGATGCCGGCATGCGTCCTGCCGCCTGCTCGCGTCACGGCAAGCTGCGGTTGAATATGCAGCTGCAACCCGGCCGCAGCGCCGTAATTCGCATCGATCAACGGCAGGCTGCTGTCGCCGCCACCGCTGACGAGCGTGCCCGTCAGCGCATAGTTCACTTCCCATACATGAGGATCGACCGGTTCAGGATCGTCGGTCACAAAAGGCGGGCCGGCAGAGGCACCGGCCGAAAGGAGGACGACCGCAGCCGCTGTGAAACCCGCGAGGCGCAGCCTGGGCATGACATCGCCCCTAATCTTGCATCCGCCAGGGCGAACGGTTGGTCCAGCCTTTCAGAGCCGCCGCTGCCCAATCATCCGACTTATCCGTGTGGCAAACCGTGCAAGGGTTGGGGATTTTGTATTTCGCGCTCTCGGCCGGCGTGATGACGCGGAAGGTGTGTGCATGAACCTTGATGTCGGCGATGGTGTCCTGGATCGCCGGCATGTGACAGGCGACGCACTGGCTGCCCGCGCTGTCGGGCTGGTGGTGCGTATGTTCCGCGATCGAGACGGCACGCGGACCGTTCTGTGTATTCGGCCCGTGGCAGGCGAGGCAGATCTGGTCGGGCGATGCGCGGAGCTCGGCAACATTCTTGGTGCCGTGAACGTCGTGACAACTGAAGCAGGTGACGCCGCGCGTGTACATCAGGCTTTGCGCGAAATCGTTGCCCTGCATCCGGTTCTTGTGCGCCGTGCCGTCGGCGAAATGGGTGAACGACGTCTCGCCGAGCTTGTGCTCCTCCAGGTTCCAATAGTCGGAGAGCTTGGCCCCCATGTGGAAGCCGACCGGCCAGTCATAGAACTTGCCGTTGATCGGGTTGCCCGGCGGGCGGCCCTGCGAGTGGCATTGGATGCAGGTATCGTTCGCCCCCACATAATCCAGCCGCGCAGGATTGATGATCGTGCGCCAGGTCGGATTCTTCACATGCTCGCCGGCCGGGCCGTGACAGGCCTCGCAGCCGACATTCCATTCCGACGGGGTCTTGGTCGCCACGTCGTAATTGACCGAATGGCAGCCATCGCAGAGCTGCCCCGTCGGCCGCTGGAAATTCTCGGGCGGAAACAGCGTGGCCCACCAGTCGGTGCCGTTCTTCACGAAGTAAGGCCGCCAGATCTTGTGGGTCACGTCCCACTGCGCCGGCAGCGGGAAATAGTCGTCCCCGACCCGCTTGAAATAACGCTGCTTCCAGATGCTGCCGTAGACGAAACCGATATTGTCCTTCGTGAAGGTCAGCAGCGGGTCCGGCTTCGAGAAATCCGGAATGACGGCCTCGGGATGCGCCTTGGGATCGCGCACGACATTCGCCATCGGCGTCTTCTTCCAGCGCTCGTAAATCTCCGCATGGCAGGATTTGCAGCTTTCCGAACCGACGAAACGGCGCGAGCCCGGATCGGGGTGGATATAGTTCTCATCCGCTGTCATCTCTGCCGTTTTCGGAAGCCGGCGGATGAACGCCACCAGCTGCCACATCTCGCGATCCGGAAAACCCCAGGCCGGCATGCCCGTGTTCCGGATGCCGTTACGCACGTGATAGAAAATCTCGCCGTCGGTCATCGTCGGCAGAAGCGCCGCGAGCACCGGCGCGCGCGGGAATTCGTACTGGCCGATCTGGGTATGCCCGGCTCCATCATGACCGTGGCAGGTCTCGCAATTTTTCTGGTAGATCGCCTGGCCGGCGGCGACATCGGCCAAATCCGCGCCTAGCGGGTTGGTTTGACGCCGCGCTGCATCGGGCACGCTTTGCCGTAACAGGAAGGTCGCCACCGCGACCTCCGCTTTGGGTGGCGCTGGCCGCGCACTGGAAAATCCGGGAAGCGCAAATTCATACAGCCCCAACCCGCCCGCCAGCACGAGCAACAAAACCCAGAATCCGCATTTCACGGCCCGGCTCATAAATGCAGCGCTGCGCCGGCGACGCCGATCAAGCGGGGTGCTTGGGCGATAACGAACCTGTCGAGCGTAGGCACACGTCCTCTCCTTCGAGCCTCCGGGGGCAGGACGCGATATTTCGGCCGCCTCGTCACCGGGCAATCGCAGGTTTCCCGGCAAAAAGGTGACAAACGCCCCCCTGCCGGTCAATTGAAATCACGGAGGGCGACCTTGGCGAAGGTCGGCAGATCGCCAGAGATTTCTTCCTTGACGTTTTGTTCTTCTTTTATTCTTATTTGGGCGGAATTATATCGTTGACATAGCAGGCCACAAACGGTAGGATTTCCTCATAGAAGGAAGCCGCCGCTATGACCGATCTGACCTCCCCGATTTTCCGCGATGAAGACAAGGCCCGCGCCCACTTTGAGGCGCTGCGCTGGCCGAACGGTGCGTATTGCCCGCGTTGCGGCTCAACCGACGTG
>DATJHU010000056.1:0-37906 GCA_035493715.1 Alphaproteobacteria bacterium
CGGCATGGGCGACGATGCGGTTCAGCGCCCCTTCGAGCTCGCGCACGTTCGAGGTGATTTTGTGCGCCAGGAATTCCATGACCTTGGTCGGCACATCCATGCGATAGCCATCGGCCTTGGCCTGCAGGATGCCGAGGCGCAGCTCATAGGTGGTGGGGTGGATATCGGCGACCAGGCCCCAGCCGAGGCGCGAACGCAGCCGCTCCTCCATGCCCTCCAGGTCCGACGGGCTCTTGTCGGCGGAGATCACGATCTGGCGGTTCTGGTCGACCAGCGCGTTGAAGGTGTGGAAGAACTCTTCCTGGGTCGAATCCTTATTGCCGCAGATGAACTGGATGTCGTCGATCATCAGCACGTCGACCGACCGGAACTGCTCCTTGAAAGCCATCGTGTCCTTGAAGCGCAGCGCCCGGATGAAGCGGTACATGAACTGCTCGGCCGACAGGTACAGCACCTTGCGCTTGGTCTTGCGCTTGCTGATCTGCCAGGCGATGGCGTGCATCAGGTGCGTCTTGCCGAGGCCGACGCCGCCATAGAGGAACAGCGGGTTGAACGGCACACTTTCGGATTCCGCCACGCGGCGGGCGGCGGCGTGGGCGAACTCGTTCGGCTTGCCGACGACGAAATTGTCGAAGGTGCAGCGCGGGTCCAGGCCGCTGGTGTCGATCTGGTCGGTCATGTCCGGCTCGATCGGCTGCGCGCGGGCCGCGCTCTTGCGGGGAGCCGGTGCTGCACGGACGCGCTGGGGCGCGGTTTGCCCCGGCTCGTCGGCCTCGTCCTCCACTGCGGGGCGCAGCTCGGCGATCCCACCGACGGCCGGCACCACGACGAATTCGATCGCGTTGATCTCGGGATTTTCCTGCTGCCAGAACGCCAGGACGGCGTCGGCATAGCTCTTCACGATCCAGTCGCGGATGAATTTGGTCGGCACGGCGAGCGACGCCTCGCCGCCGTCCACCGCAATCACCGAAAGATGTTCAAGCCAGCTTTTGAACGCCGCATTTCCAAACTCGACCCGCAACTTTTCCAGAACGCGTGACCATTCACGCCCGAAATCTGCTGACATCCCGATTTCAACCTTCCCAATCCGTGTCCGCGTTGGCGGCTCGTTATTCCCAAACATTTCTGAAGTGCCAGCCAATCGTTTCTCCTCGGCCCCAGGGGGGCAAATATCGATCTGGAAAAAAGTGCGCATTCCTTGAAAACGGCTGGAAAACGCGGTGCTGGCACCCACACGGGTAGGTTCATCGGTGTGGGTAAGTAACCTTATCGGGCATGCTTGGAGGCGGCAAGAAGATTGAATCGGGAACACTCAAAATAAATGCCCGCTCACAGTTCTCGCCAAATAAAAAGGCGCCCATGCGGGCGCCTTGACTAAGACTGGTACTTAGCGACGACTATAGGGTTATCCACTGGCGATTGCCAAGCGGAAAACCCGTTCGTTTATGTCAGGCCATCGCCTTGATGCGCGCGCTGAGCCGGGACAGCTTGCGCGAAACCGTGTTGCGATGAAGCACGCCGCGGGTCGTGCCGCGCTGCAGTTCAGGCTGTGCTGCCTTGAACTCGGTCTGCGCGGCGCTCTTGTCGCCAGACCCGATCGCGGTCTCGACCCGCTTCAGGAAGGTGCGGATGCGGCTGATGCGGCTGGTATTCACTTCTGCGCGGCGCGCATTGCTGCGGATACGCTTCTTTGCGGACTTATGATGCGCCATCTACTTCAATCTCGAATTGCTGTCGCGACGTGCTTTGCAGGCTTATCGCGGAAGGGCGGGACAATACAGATTCCGGCCCTTGCGCGTCAAGGCGGCGGCGGAAAATTCTTGGACGAGCGTTCGGACTACCGATTCTTGAAGTTCGGCGGCCGTTTTTCGGCGAAGGCCGACATGCCTTCCTTGCGGTCTTCCAGGGCGAATGTCGCATGAAAAACGCGCCGCTCAAATAGCACGCCCTCGGCCAGCGTCGTCTCGTAGGCGCGGTTCACGGACTCCTTGGCCATCAGCACCACCGGGCGCGACAGGCCGGCGATCTTGGTCGCCACCTTGATCGCCTCGTCGACCAGCTCGTCGGCCGGTACGACACGGCTGACCAGGCCGGCGCGCTCCGCCTCGGCGGCGTCCATCATGCGCCCGGTCAGCACCATCTCCATCGCCTTGGACTTGCCGACGAAGCGGGTCAGCCGCTGCGTGCCGCCGGCGCCCGGGATCGTGCCGATGGTGATCTCCGGCTGGCCGAACTTCGCGGTGTCGGCCGCGATGATGAAGTCGCACATCATCGCTAGCTCGCAGCCGCCGCCCAGCGCGAAGCCGGCGACCGCGGCGATGATCGGCTTGCGCACGGTTGAGGCGCGCTGCCAGTTCTCCGAGATGAAGCCGCCCAGATAGACGTCCATGTAATCCAGCCCGGCCATTTCCTTGATGTCCGCGCCGGCGGCGAATGCGCGATCGCTGCCGGTCAGCACCACGGCGCCGATCGCGTCGTCGGTCTCGAACGCGGAGAGCGCTTGAGTCAGCTCGTTCATCAGCGTGTCGCACAGGGCGTTCAGCGCCTTCGGGCGGTTGAGCCTTATAAGGCCGACCGGCCCGTGCGTTTCGACGAGGATGTTCTCGTAGGTCATGGTTCTTCCCGGGATTGAAAATCGTGGGGGAGGCTTAGCCTATCGCTGTTTGCGCGGGCAATAGAATGTCGAGCGGCCGGACTGGACGATGCGCGCGATGCCGCCGGTCGCGGCCGTGTCGCAGGTGCAGTCCGGGCACGCTTTGCCTTCGCGGTCGTAGACCGAGAAGCTGTGCTGGAAATAGCCGAGCTCTCCGTCATGATGCATGAAGTCCCGGAGCGTCGAGCCGCCCGCGGCGATCGCCGCGTTCAGCACCTGGCGGATCGCCTGCACCAGCCGCTCGGCCCGTTGGCCCTTGACCGTGCGCGCCAGCCTGAGCGGGCTGATGCCGGAGTGGAACAGCGCCTCGCACACATAGATGTTGCCCAGTCCCGCCACCACGCGCTGGTCCAAGAGCGCCGCCTTGATCGGGGTGTTCTTGCCGGCCAGGCGTTCGGCCAGCGTCGGGCCGTCGAACGTGTTGCCCAGCGGCTCCGGCCCCATGCCGGCGAACAGCTTGTGCGCATCCAGCTTGGCGCCCTCGACCAGCGCCACCAGGCCGAAGCGCCTGGGGTCGTTCAGCACATGGTCCACCCCGTCGTCGGCGGTGATCACCAGATGGTCGTGCGCCAGCAGCGGCAGGCTGGGGTCGTGCCGGAACATGAAGCGGCCCGACATGCCCAGATGTACGATCAGCACGTTGCCGTCGTCCAGCGTAATCAGGATATATTTCGCCCGCCGGCCGATATGTGTCACCCGCCGACCCGTCAGCCGTTTCGGCAGATTCTCGGGAAACGGGATGCGCAGGTCAGGGCGGTTCTGGCGAACCTTCACGATCACGCGACCTTCCAGCGTGGAGCTGAGGCCGCGGGCGACGGTTTCGACTTCAGGCAATTCAGGCATCGCGGGTTTATGCAACCTGCCGCGGGTTAAGAAAAGCACGTGCTTGGCGAGGCCCGGTTTATGGTATTCAATCGCCTGAGAATCATGAATGAGGGAGTTCCGTCAGATGGCCGAGGCGACGATTGCGCAGAAAGCCCCCTATCCCGTCGCCGTGGAGGCGGGGAAATCCTATTGGTGGTGTTCCTGCGGCAAGAGCGCGTCCCAGCCATTCTGCGACGGATCCCACAAGGGTTCGGAGTTCTCTCCGATGCAATACAAGGCCGATGCCAGCAAGACGCTTTATTTCTGCGGCTGCAAGGCGACCGCGAATGCACCCTTCTGCGACGGGCGGCACGCAAAGTTGTGAAACGCGGCGGGCCTGCCGCCCGCCCGTCTCTTCCAACCGCATACCGGCATGTTGCCGCTTCCGGTCTAGCCGAAATCCGGTGACCGAATGCTGATCGACTTCATCATCATCGTCATCCTGTTCATGGCGAACGGCGTCTTGGCGATGGCGGAGATGGCGCTGGTCGCGGCGCGGCGCGTCCGACTCGAGGCGCGCGCCGAGGCAGGCAGCAACGGTGCGCGCACGGCGCTTACGCTCGCCCGCAATCCCGGCCGCTTCCTGTCGACCGCCCAGACCGGCGTCACGGCGATCGGCATCGTGACCGGCGCACTGTCGACCACGGCAATCACCGCGCCGATCGCCATCCTGCTCGGGCAAATCTCCTGGATATCGCCGGCTATCGGCGCCGGCATCGCCTTTACGCTCGGCATCTTCGTCACGACTTTCTTCTCGCTGATCATCGGTGAGCTTGTGCCCAAGCAGATCGCGCTGAGGCGGGCGGAGGCGATCGCCGTGCTGGTCGCCCCGCCGCTTGCGGTCCTCTCGCGCATCATCCTGCCGGCGGTCTGGCTGCTGGATGCGACGACGCGCATGGTCTTGACGTTGCTCGGCATGCATCGGATCGAAAAGGAGATGGTCAGCGAGGAGGAGGTTCGCACGCTGATCGCCGAGGGCACCCAGCACGGGGTGTTCCACCCGTCCGAGGGGGCGATGGTCGGCCGCGTGCTGCGCTTCGCCGACCGGCCCGTGCGCTCGATCATGACCCCACGATCGGATGTGATCTGGATCGACCCGAAATCGAGCCACGACCAGATTGCCCACGTGATCTCGGAAAGCCGGCATACGCGCCTGCCGGTCGGACATGACGGCGTCTTCGCGGGCGTCGTCCATATCCGGGACCTGCTGTCGCGGGTGCTGTCGGGGCAGGATCTGAATATCGAGGCAGCTGTGACGCCGGTGCCGGCAGTCTATGCCGGCATCCCGGTCCTGCGAACGCTGGAGATCCTGCGGCAGTCGGGCTCGCGGATGGCGCTGGTGGTCGATGAATACGGTGGGCTGGAAGGCATCATCACCCTGACCGACGTGCTGGAGGCGATCGTCGGCGAGCTGCCCGAGGCGGGACGACGGGAACAGCCGGGCATCATCGAAGAGCCGGATGGGCATCTGATCGTCGACGGGCTGGTCGCGATCGAGGACATCAAGATCAAGCTTGGACTACAGGCGCTGCCCGGCGAGGACGAGGTGACCACGGTCGGCGGCTTCGTGCTGACAGCGCTGGGCCGGCTGCCCAAATCGGGCGACAGGGTCGATTACGGCGGCTATGTCTTCGAGGTGCTGAGCATGACCGGCCGCCGTGTCGACAAGCTGTGCATCTCGGGTGGACCGGAGCCGATGGCGGAAGATGAAGGCGGCTGAGAGCCCGGCTCTTAGCTGCCGCTGGCGTTTGCCTGTGCCGGCTGTCCCGCTTCCGCACTGCCGGTCAGCTTCGCCCAGAACGCCTTGACCTTGTCGACAAAAGCTTTGCTCTTCTCGGCCATGGCGTTCCCGGCGTCGACTATCGCCTGCGGCGGTTTGATCGCTTCCTTGATCCTGTCGGCAAACATCTGTTTGACAGCATCGGGGCCCAGCTGCTTGATCGCGTCGCGCTGCTCGTCGGACAGCGCATCCCATTTGGCCTGAAGCTCGGTACGGACATTGGGTGACAGACCCACAAAAGCCTGCCGCGCCTGATCCTGGTTCATGCCCGAAATGCCGGCGACGCCGCGGGTCTCAAGCTCGTGCATCAGGGCGTTACGCGCCTCCGGCGACAGGCTTTTGAATTCCTTGTTGAGCTCGTCGATCGTTATGCCGGACGAAGTCTTTGAGTCCGAGGCGTTGCTGCTGCTGCTGGTGGGCGGGCTGTCGGCATGGGCGGCGATCGGCGATGCGGCCGCTGCCAAAGCGAGGACGAGCGCGACATGTCGAAGATCCGTCCTCATCGCGAAACCTTTCAGCCAACGAACGATGTCCGGCCCCCTCTTTGCGGCTTTTTGAGAAAATTTGCCAGAAAATCCGTGCGCCTGGATGTCGCAAGACGCCGTCTTGGGATGTCGCGCGCACTTTCGGGGCTGGAGAAACGCGCGGTTTGCGATAGCTTGGATCGCAAGATGCCTGAACCTGTCACCGTTTCCGGCCCGCCCGCAGCCCTCAGGGTCGAAGGACTGACCAAGCGCTTCGGAAGTCTCCAGGTGTTGGGGGGCGTATCGCTGACCGCCCACGACCATGACGTGGTCGCGATCCTGGGCAGCAGCGGTTCAGGCAAAAGCACGCTGCTGCGCTGCATGAATCTTCTGGAAATTCCCGACAGCGGAACCGTGTGGATCGAAGGGGAGCAGATCCGGCTGGAACAGCGCGGGGACGTCACCGTCGCAGCCGACACCAAACAGGTCGAGCGCATCCGCCGTCGGGTCGCGATGGTGTTCCAGCAATTCAATCTTTGGGCCCATATGACGGTGTTGCAGAACGTGGCGTTGGCCCCGGTCCATGTGCTGAAGCTCGACCGCAAGACGGCGCTGGAACGTGGCGAGGCGATGCTCGCCAAGGTCGGCGTCGCCGACAAACGCGATGCCTATCCGGCACAGCTTTCCGGCGGCCAGCAGCAGCGCGTCGCCATCGCCCGCGCGTTGGCGATGGAGCCCGACCTGATGCTGTTCGACGAGCCGACCTCGGCGCTCGACCCGGAGCTGGTCGGCGAGGTGCTGAAAGTCATCCGCGACCTGGCGGCCGAGGGGCGGACGATGATCCTGGTCACCCACGAAATGAATTTCGCCCGCGACGTCGCCAGCAAAGTCGTCTTTCTGCACCAAGGCAAGGTCGAGGAAGAAGGGTCGCCGGCCGAGGTCTTCGGCAATGCGCGGTCCGCACGGATTCGGCAGTTCCTGGGCGGCAACAGAGTCTGAAACAAGGAAACCAGATGCGACGATCCAGCCTTGCCCGCCTCTTGAGCCTTGCGATACTGGTCGCAACCGCCGAGCCCGCTCTCGCCGACCCCGGCGAGCTTAGGATCGGCACGGAGGGCGCCTATCCCCCGTTCGAGTATCGCGATCCGTCCGGGCAACTCAAAGGGTTCGACGTCGATATCGGCAATGCGCTATGCGCCGAACTCAAGGTGAAATGCATCTTCCTGCCGCAGGATTTCGACGGTTTGATCCCGGCGATCAAGGCTGGGAAGATCGACATCATCATCTCGTCGCTCTCGATGACGCCGGAGCGGGCGAGGGTGATCGATTTCACCAAGCCTTATTACATTTCCCCCAGCCAGTTCGTGGCGGCGAGGAATTCCGGCATCACCGACGATCACAAGACCCTTCAGGGCAAGACCGTGGCGGTGCAGAGCGGCACGAACCATCAGGCCTATATGGATCAGGTCCTGCCAGACATCACCGCCAAGGCCTACAACACGATCGAGGAGGCCGAACTCGACCTGGAGGCGGGTCGTGTCGATGCTTTCCTGGCCGACAAGCTGATCACCTATGATTGGCTGGAGAAAGCCGGCAAGGCGAAGGGCTTCGACTATGTCGGCAAGCCGGTCGAGGGCCCGCAGGTCACCGGGCGCATCGCAATCGGGGTCAGGAAGGGCGACACGACAATGAAGGCCAAGCTGGACGCGGCGATCGACCAACTGCTCGCCACGCCGGAATACGACAAGCTGTCCGCCGCCTATTTCCCATTCAGCATCCGTCCGTAGAGAAGGCCGCCGAATATGCTTGGCGGCTTTGGACCTCAGCTTCTCGCCGGCGCGGCTGTGACGGTGGAGCTCGCGCTGGGCGCGCTGGTACTGGGTCTGATTCTCGGCCTGTTGGGGGCGGCGGCGAAGCTTTCGCCGCATCGCTGGATATCGCGGCCGGTCACGCTGCTGCTCAACCTGTTACGCGGCGTGCCGGAATTCCTGATCCTGCTGATCGTCTATTTCGGCGCAGCCCAGCTGGTCGGAGACGATCTGGCCCCTGGCCCGTTCGGCGCTGGGGTCTTCGCCCTGGGGATCGTGTTCGGCGCCTATGCGTCGGAGACGTTCCGCGGCGGCTTCCTGGCGGTACCGGCCGGGCCGGTCGAGGCCGCCCGCGCTTTCGGCATGTCACCGACCCAGACCTTCTTCCTGGTGCGCCTGCCGCAGGCCTGGCGCGTCGCACTGCCCGGCATCGGCAATCTGTGGCAGGGGCTGATCAAGGACACATCTTTGGTCTCGGTCGTCGGGCTTGAGGAGCTGATCCGCAAGGCCAACATCGCGGCGCAGGTCACCAAGGACCCGTTCCCGTTCTATCTGGCGGCGATGGCGATCTATCTGGCGATCGTAACGCTCTCCAACCCGCTTTTTGCCTGGGCCGAACGCCGAGCCAACCGGGGCATGGCGCGGTGAGCGATTTGTCATGAGCGCCCTTACCGACTTTACCGACGTCGTCGTCAACAACCATCATGCCTTCCTGCGCGGCCTGTGGTTGACCGTGCAGCTTCTCGCGTTGTCCAGTGCGATCGCGCTGGCGTTCGCCGTGCCGCTGGCGTTGGCGCGTACGTCGCGCAACCGGCTGCTGCGCCGCCTCGCCTTCGGCTACATGTATCTCTTCCGCGGCACGCCGCTGCTCAGCCAACTGTTCCTCATCTATTACGGGCTGGCGCAGTTTGATTTCGTGCGTACCTCCTTGCTCTGGCCGGTCTTACGTGAACCCTGGCCCTGCGCGCTGATCGCGCTTTCGCTCAACATGTCGGCCTATGTTGCGGAGGCGCTGCGCGGCGGCATCGTCGGCGTGCCGGGGGGCGAGCGCGAGGCGGCGGTCGCCATGGGCATGACGCCCTTCCAGATCGCGCGGCTGGTCGTGTTGCCGCGCGCCTTTCGCATCGCCTGGCCGGCGCTGGGCAACGAGGTCGTCGTCCAGATGAAATCGACGGCATTGATCAGCACGATCACGCTGCTGGACCTAACCGGCGTCGCCCGTCGGATCGTGACCCGCACCTATTCGACCGACGCCCTGTTCGTCGCCGGGGTCACCTATGTGGTGCTGACCTATGGGATCAGCCGCCTCTTCCGCCTCGCGGAAGGGCGGATGAACCGCTATCTGGTCCGTTAGGTCCCGACGGCGACCTTCGGCGCCGCCGGCTTGACCCGCCAGGTGAAGACCGAGGTCATCGCATAGTTCCAGACCGAGCCCAGCAGGCCGCCCGCGATGCCGGCCACCCACCAAGTCTGGCTGTCCTCCATATAGAGCGCCGAGGCAACGCCGATATTGCTGAGCGCGCCGATGCTGCAGATGATCGCGAAGCTGAAGAAGCCCCAGATGAAACGGATGCCTTTCAGCTTCTGATCGCGATAGGTGATGATGTTGTTCAGCCAGTAGTTGAACATCATTGCGATCACGGTCGCGATCGTCTGCGATTCCGCGAAGGGCAGGTTCTGCGACTTGTAGCTGAACCAAAGCACGATGAAATGGACCAAAAGGCCGAAGGTGCCGACCGCGAGATACATCAGGAAGCGGACGGGCACATAGGCGCCCAGCATCTTGTCGAGCAGCAGCATGGCGTATTCCCACGCCACCATCGTGTCGAGCTTGCTTTCGCCCTTGATGCGCGAGCCGAAGGTGAAGGGCAGCTCCACGACCTTTAAGGGCTTTGGCGACGAGGCGAAGATGTCGAGCAGGATCTTGAATCCCTTGGCCGACAGGTTGCGCACTACCCGTTCGAACACGTCGCGGCGCAGCATGAAAAAGCCGCTCATCGGGTCGCTCAGATCCTGTTTCACGACCAGCCGCGCCAGCCGGGCGCCGGCCTTGCTGATCTTGATGCGGTTGGCGGCGAATTCGCCGACATCGCCGCCGGGCACGAAGCGGCTGCCGACCACGATCTCCGTGTCGTCTTTCTTCAGCGCCGCCAGCATTTTGGGCAACAGCTTCTCGTCATGCTGCAGATCGCCGTCCATCACGGCGATATAGGGGGCGGAGCTGGCCAGTGCGCCCTCCACACAGGCGGAAGACAAACCGCGGCGGCCAATCCGCTGGACCACCCGCACCCCACCGGTCGCGTTGATTGTCGGCGATTGCGCCAGGCGCCGGACAACGGCCGAGGTTCCGTCACGTGAATCGTCGTCGACGAAGATGACCTCCCAGCTGATCCCCGCCAGGACGGCGGACAGCTTTTCGATCAGCAGCGGGACATTTTCTGATTCATTATATGTCGGGACGACGACGCTGAGTTCCACCGGCCTTGCGGCCGCAGAGGCGTGCGTTTCCACCTGCGCCGGCGCTTCATTGTCCATTCGGCCTTTAATTCCTTCAACAGGTCCCGTTGTCGGCGATTCTATAGCGGTTCGATTGCACAACGGAAATCATTCCATCGCGGGCTCTCGTTCGGACGGGCGTATCGGGCTGGCGCGAACCAAGATCAGTGCTTACATTGCCCGTCTTGATCACCCCGAAGCCGAGGTGCAACGGATGAATGAACTCGAAACAAAATGCGTGACCGCGGGCCTGAAGATGACGGAGCAGCGGCGCGTCATCCTGCAGGTCCTCGCTGAAGCCGCCGATCATCCGTCGGTCGACACCGTTTATGCGCGGGCCCGGGCCGTCGATCCGTCGGTTTCGATCGCGACCGTCTATCGGACGCTGAGCCTGCTGGACCAGCTGAACCTGGTGCAGAAGCACGATTTCAAAGCCAGCTTTTCGCGCTTCGAGACCAATTTGCGCCATCACCATCACCTGATCGACATCGAAAGCGGCGACGTGATCGAATTCCAGAATGACAGGCTCGAGGCGCTGAAGCGCGAGATCGCGGCGGAGTTGGGCTATGATCTGGTCGACCACACGCTTGAGCTCTATGGCCGCAAACGCAAAGTCTGACCCGCGCACAGGCTGCGGGCCGTTGGGCGGGCCGGACTGCGCCTGCCGCGCGGCGGTCGTGCGCGCGTTCACGGGGATGACCGAATCCGGTGCGCCCTACGATTCCGCGATTTCCGTCGCGGTTCGCGTTTTCCATCACCATCATCCGGAACTCCAGACCGGCGTCCAGGAGCTGATCGAGCACTGGATTTCGCCGGAAAGCGTTCATTGATCATGCACCGCGCTCGACTTCCAGGCGGTGACAATCGATTGACCCGTCCCTTCCGTTTCGCTACCGGCTAAAGCCGTCGCCCGACGGCTCGTGTCGCACGTGGATGGGGAGGTCCGCGGGCGGCAGGCGGTCATGGAGGTTTCTTGGACGAATTCTGGTGGTTAATGCGCGGAATCGCCATCGGCCTCGCCGTAGCGATCCCGGTCGGCCCCATCGCATTGTTGTGCATGCGACGGACGCTCGAGCGCGGTTTCATGGTCGGCTTCGCGACGGGGTTCGGCGCCGCCGTGGCCGATCTTTTCTATTCGTCCCTTGCTGCGTTCGGCATCTCTGCGGTTGAGAGTATACTGCTGGAATACCGGACAGCGCTGTCCTTTGTCGGAGGCATCTTCCTGCTGTTCCTGGCGGCGCACACCGCCACCGCGAAATCGCCGTCGATGGACGACCCGGAAAGCCAGGCGCTCCGCGCGGTGCGCCAGAAATCGCGCAACGTGGTCAGCGCCGCTGTCAGCGGCTTCATCCTGACGCTCACCAATCCGCTGACCGTGCTCGGCTTCGTCGCCATCTTCGCGGGTTTCGGCGTCGGTCAGGGACTGACCGATATCGGCCGGGCGATCGCCCTGGTGCTGGGGGTTCTGGGTGGCTCGATCCTCTGGTGGATGATCCTGACGGCAATCGTCGCGCGCGTCCGCCATTTCTTCGAGCCGCGCACGCTACACCGCCTGAACGTCGCGGCCGGCGCGGTCATCGCCGGCTTCGGATTCTACGAACTCGCCATCGCGGTCATGATGGCTGCGCCCTGGTTGTTTTAGGGTTCCCGGGAAATCTCACCGCTTCTTACCGTAGTGCCAAGACCACGACCGTAGGTCGTCTTGCGTCTCGCCGAAGGGCGCTTAGCGCACGGTAGGGCATCCATGTCATGGACTGCGCTGTCGGGACCGCGTGGATGGCCGGGTCAAGCACGACCATGACGGAGAGGAGAGAGGTCTCTTACCAAAAAGCGTCGTTGCCGACGGGGCTTATTTCTTGCCGATCCCGCTGATTTCGCGTTCCAGCTCCTCCAGCCGGCGGCGCAGGTCGTCGATATCCGCGCCCTTCTTCGGGGCCGCTTCTTCCGGCTCGGCCGACTCCATTCCGCTTTGCGCACCGAACGGCGCGAACATCCTCATCGCCTGTTCCATCATCGCCAGGTTCTGCTTGCCGACCTGGTTGAAGGCGCCGAACGGGAACATGCCGCCCATCGTCTTCGAAAAATATTCGGTCATGCGGTCCTGGTTGCGGGCGAAGGACTGCATGCTTTGGTCGAGATAGCTGGGCAGCGCCCACTGCATGTCGCCGCCATAGAAGCTGATGAGTTTGCGCATGAAGCTGATCGGCAGCAGATTCTGGCCCTTGCCCTCTTCCTCGACGATGATCTGGGTCAGGACCTGGCGGGTGATGTCCTCGCCGGTCTTGGCATCGAAAACCGCGAAATCGACCCCGTCCTTGACCATCTGGCAAAGGTGTTCAAGTGTTACATAGCTGCTGGTCGCCGTATTATAGAGACGGCGGTTTGCATATTTCTTGATTGTAACGGGCGCGGCGGCTGGCTCGGGAGCTGCATTAGCGGACTCTGCCATAGATGTTATCTCCTTCCCGATCGGCCGCGAGCCAATGGTGCCTAAAACAATAGAAAGCTATCAAGTATGCGTTGCAGTGCGACAAATGCAAGAAGCGTTATTTCGCGCTGCAAAAAAGAGAGCGCCGGCTCATGACGGGAACGCAGGGAGACGCAGATTCTCAGTCGGAAGAACTCGACACGCTGGCCCGGAAATACTTGAATTTATGGGTCGAACACTGGGCTGCGGCGCTCGCGGCTCCGGAGACCGCTGCTCTGATGACGCGCTTCCTGTCCAAGCCCGCCGCACCTTTTGGAGGTGGATTTGACCTCCCCTTCGCGTGGAACTGGCCGGGGGCTGGGTCCGCGTCCGTTCGCACTGCACATGATGCTGGCGATGGGCGCGTTGACGAGCTCGAAAAGCGGGTTGCCGCACTGGAACGGCGACTGGCCGAACTTGGCGCCGGGCTCGGCGGAGGCGAATCCGCTCCGTCCCGCGTTTCCCCGCGATCTGGCGGACGGTCTCGCAAGGTTTGACGCGCCGGCGGTCGGCCAGGCGCTCGACCGCGCGGTGATCGCCGCGGCGGGCGAATTCGCCGACGGTGTCGCCGCGTATCGCTCCCATCCCTACCGCCGCACCGATGACGATGTCCGCGCCGTGTGGCGCGATGGCGGCACCACTCTGCTCGATCATGGTCTGCCGGGTCGTGCTGTCGCGGACGTTCCCGTCCTTTTCGTGCCGTCGCTCGTCAATCGCGGCTGGGTGCTGGATCTGGTTCCGGGCGAAGGGATGCTGTCCTGGCTCGCAGCGCGCGGCATCCATCCCTACCGGATCGAATGGGGCCCGCCGGGGCCGGAGGAGCACGATTTCGACATCGCCGACTATGTCGTTCGCAGGCTTGAGCCGGCGCTGGACGAAGTCCACCGCCGGTCGGGGCGGACGCCTCTGCTCGCCGGCTATTGCATGGGTGGCCTGCTGGCGTTGGCCGCCGCCGTGCGCCGGCCCGACGCCATCGCCGGGTTGGCGCTGCTGGCGACGCCGTGGGACTTCCATGCTGAGAATGGCGAGCGCGCCCAGGCCTTCGCAGGCGTTTACGCAGGAGCGCGCGCGCTCCTTGCGGCTTGGGGCGAGTTGCCGATCGACATGATCCAGGGGCTTTTCGCCGTGCACGACCCGATCGTCGCGCTGCGAAAGTTCCGCAAGTTCGCCGCGATGGATCCGGCCTCGGTCGAAGCGCGCAATTTCGTGGCGCTGGAGGATTGGCTGAACGAAGGCGTGGCGCTGACCCTGCCGGTGGCCGACACGGCGTTTCGCGACTGGTACGGCGCCAACCTGCCGGGGCAGGGGCGCTGGATGGTTGGCGATACCCTTGTCGACCCGGCGGTGCTGGAGACAGTGCCGGTGCTCACCGTTGTACCCGGCAGCGACCGGCTCGTGCCGCCCAGATCGGCGGCGGCGATCCTGGAGCGGCTGCCGATCGCCGATCGCCTCGACCTGCCGCTCGGCCACATCGGCATGGTGGTGGGCCGCCAGGCCGAGACCCAACTTTGGCGTCCGCTGGCGGACTGGATCGTCGCGACCGGCCGCCCAGTGCCATAGTCACACCGTGTCATAGGTAACACGACGTCATAGGAGCGTTGCTCGCGTCGCACCTTGTTCGCCCGGCGGGGCGGCGACTAAGTAGAACCTACTGATAAATCCTTGGAGATCTTTCATGAGCGACATCGTTATCGCCTCGGCCGCCCGCACACCGATCGGCGCGTTCAACGGCGCCTTCGCCGCGCTGACCGCGCATCAGCTTGGCCAGGTTGCGATCGAGGCCGCGCTCGGCCGCGCCGGCGTGAAGCCCGGAGAGGTGTCGGAGGTTGTGCTCGGCCAGATCCTGACCGCGGCCGAGGGGCAGAACCCGGCCCGACAGGCGGCGATGGCGGCTGGCATCCCGAAAGAGATCACGGCGATGACGATCAACCAGGTCTGCGGTTCGGGCCTGCGCGCCGTGGCACTGGGCTATCAGGCGATCCGCGCCGGGGACAGCAATATCGTGGTCGCGGGCGGCCAGGAAAGCATGACCCGGGCGCCGCACGCCGCCTATTTGCGCGCCGGCGTGCGCATGGGCACGGCGGAGTTCGTGGACACGATGATCCGCGACGGGCTGTGGGACATCTTCAACGGTTATCACATGGGCGTGACGGCTGAGAACGTGGCCCAGCAATATCAGGTGACACGCGAGCAGCAGGACGAATTCGCAGTGGCCAGCCAGAACAAGGCCGAGGCGGCGATCAAGGCCGGACGCTTCAAGGACGAAATCGTTCCGGTGACCGTCCCGGGCGGCAAGACCGGTGACAAAATCGTGGACACCGACGAATACCCGCGCTTCGGCGCGAATATCGACGCCATGGCGAAGCTGCGCCCGGCCTTCATCAAGGACGGGACGGTCACCGCTGCCAATGCGTCGGGAATCAACGATGGCGCTGCTGCGCTGGTGCTGATGACGCGCGACGAGGCCGAGAAGCGCGGGATCCAACCGCTCGCGCGCATCGCTTCCTGGGCGACGGTCGGCGTCGATCCGTCGATCATGGGCATTGGCCCGATCCCGGCATCGCAGGCGGCGCTGGCAAAGGCGGGCTGGACGGTCGCCGACCTCGACCTGATCGAGGCCAACGAGGCCTTCGCCGCGCAGTCCTGCGCCGTTGCAAAGACGCTGGGTTTGCCGGCCGAGAAGGTGAACGTAAATGGCGGCGCGATCGCGCTCGGTCACCCGATCGGCGCTTCGGGCGGCCGCGTGCTGGTCACGCTGCTGCACGAGATGGGCAAACGGGACGTCAAGAAAGGCCTGGCCACGCTTTGCATTGGCGGCGGCATGGGCATCGCCATGTGCGTCGAGCGGTAAGGCGCTTTCCTGCGAGCCAGCTTACTTGACCGGCTTGCGAAACTTCAGCACGAAATTGTCGGCTTCGCCGATGGCGGCATATTTTGCCCGGTCCTTGTCGCCCAGCGCGAAGGTGGGCGGCAGGGTCCACACCCCTTCCGGATAATCCTTGGTGTCCCTTGGATTGGCGTTGATTTCCGAGGTGGCAACCAGCTCGAAGCCGGCCCTCTTGGCCAGTTCGATCGTATAGTCCTGCCGGACATAGCCGTTCTCGCCCTTGGGATCCTGCGGCTTGTCCGCCGCGCCGCGATGTTCCTCGACGCCGAGCACGCCTCCCGGCTTCAGCGCCTTGAAGAAGGCGGCGAAGGCCTGCTCGGCCCAGCCGTCGCCCATCCAGTTGTGGACGTTGCGGAACGTCACCACCAAGTCGGCAGAGCCGGGCGGCGCGATGTCATACTTGTCCTTGCCCAGCGCGGTCAGCTTGACCTTGTCATAGAGGGCGGGATCGGCTGCGAGCTTGGCCTTGAGCGCGATCCGGCCCTTGCTTTCCTCGCCGCCCGGTCCCGCGGCGAAGCCGGCAGCATAGAACGTCCCCTTGTCGCGCAGATAAGGCGCCAGGATCTCGGTCCAGTACCCGCCGCCGGGCCAGACCTCTACCACCGTCATGTCGGGCTTCAATCCGAAGAATGCCAGCTCCTCCGCCGGGTGCCGGATCGGGTCGCGGGCGACCATCTTGGGCGTGCGCCAGCTGCCTGCGATCGCCTTGGCCAGTGCGTCGTCCGCCGCGAAGGCGGCGCGCGGGGCCGCAGAAACCGCCAGCGCGGCGATGGCAAACAACGCTGCGGCAAAGTGGTCAAGGCGCATGAAAATCCCCCCCAAAAAATCAGCGAATTCAGTGCATTTATCCACGGGGCCATAGGCCAGCCTCCGCTGCCATAGGCACGCAACGGCCTTTTTACAACGTAATTCGTACGCACGCAGTCAATATCGCTCTTGACTCGCCCGGACCGCCACGGAATTAATCGCCTCAACCAATGTTACCTGCGAGAAAATCGCGGGAGTTGAACAGGGCGTAGGCGAGCGGCGATCGGTTTCCTGTCTCCGCGGCACAACGCTTTCCGTACCAAGTCAGTCACGCGGCGCTTCGACCGGCAACGGCCGCGGCGCGTAGCCCCTTGTCATGGGGCTCGGGCCGTATGGCGCAAAACTGGAATGGCCGTCTTCGGGCGGTCTAAGGGTTCGCTGGCAGGAGCGGCAATCGGGCCGCGCGGACAGCGAAAGATTTTTGGAGAGTCGGCTGGACAAGCGTCCTGCAATAGCATAGGCAGCTTTTTCGATATTTTGACCGGCTTCTTGTAGAAGACATGTTACGAACCAACAGCGAAAGTGGAATCATGCAGCGCACTTCCCATCTGACCTCGACGGGGCTTCGTCGACTGGTCCTTACCCTGGCGCTCCTCGCGCCGGTAGCCGTCGCAGGCTCGGCCTGGGCGCAAGACGCCGCGGCCCCGGCCGCGCCGGCGCCTGCCGCTCCCGCCGCCGCTGCTCCGGCCGCACCGGCTCCGGACGCCGCCGCTCCCGCCGCCGCTGCTCCAGCTCCTGATGCCGCTGCTCCCGCCGCCGCTGCCCCGGCTGCCGCTGCTCCGGCCGCCGCTGCCGAGGCCGAGCCCAAGCAGCTTGCGAACAACCTCAGCGTCACGGGCATGGTCGGCAACGCCACCCCGGTCGTGAAGGTCGTTATGCTTCTCCTGGCGATCGCTTCGGTGTGGTCCTGGGCAATCATGCTCGACAAGGCGTTCACCTTCGCCGGTCTCAACCGCCGCGCCGACTCCTTCCTCGGCGTCTTCCGCGCCTCGTCCTCGCTGGACGACGTCTACCAGAAGGTTGCCAAGGAAAAGAATAACCCGCTGGCCAACATCTTCCTGGCCGGCATGAACGAGCTGCGTGTCTCGCTTGAGCCGGGCTCGGTTCCCTCCGACCACCTGCGCGAGCACATCGAAGAGCGCGTGACCACCTCCATGGAAATGGTCGAGGCGCGCGAGAGCGAACGTCTGGGCACCGGCATGGGCGTCCTCGCCACCGTCGGTTCGACCTCCCCGTTCATCGGCCTGTTCGGCACGGTGTATGGTATCATGGACGCGTTCCTCGGCATCGCGAACTCCGGTACGACGAACCTCGCGGTCGTGGCCCCCGGTATCGCCGAGGCGCTGCTCACCACCGCCATCGGCCTCGCCGCCGCCATCCCTGCCGTCATGATGTACAACTACTTTGCCCGCAAGGTGGGTGCGTATAACGGCCGGATGAACAACTTCGTTGGCGAGTTCTCGACGGTTCTGTCGCGGCACCTCGATCGCAAGGGTTGATCCAGAATGGCCGTCTCACTCGGTCACGGCGCGACGGGGAACAAAGCTCCCCAACAGAACTCTGACATCAACGTCACGCCGTTCATCGACATCATGCTGGTGTTGCTGATCATCTTCATGGTGGCCCTGCCGCCGCCGACGGTGAACAACAACATCAACATGCCGCCAACGCCCCAAAACCCGCCGCCGCCGGATCCGAACAACAAACCTCTGTTCCTCAGCCTGACGGCCGATGGAACCGTGGTTGTCAGCCTCGGCATGGGGGAAGGCGCGACCGGTTCCACCGCGCCCAACCTGGACGCGGTTCCGGAGGCGGTTCGCGCCATTCTTCCAACCGCGGAAGAACGGGCAACGAAGGAAACGTTCATTCGCGCGGATTTCGAGGTCCCTTACTCCGGCGTCATGACATTGCTGAACAAGCTGCGTGACGCGGGCGTTAAGAAAATCGGTCTCGTCGGCGAAGCCACAAGCTGAGCCCGCTCGGCTGTTGAGCAGAAGGTAATTCGATGGGAATGCAATTAGGGGGCGAGGGCGCCCACGGCAAGAACAGCGCGTTCTCGGAAAGCAGTGACATCAACGTCACGCCTTTCGTGGATGTCATGCTGGTCCTGCTGATCATCTTCATGGTCGCGGTGCCGATCGCGACCGTGAACGTCAAGGTCAATTTTCCGGACTCCAACGCGCCGGCGGAAAACAAGTCCGCGGCTCCCGTTTGGCTCTCGATGACCAAGGCCGGAGGCTTTTATATCGGTGACCGGCGGTTCTCGTCGGCCAACGCCATCGCCGATCAGCTGGCAGCAGATACGCCGCTGGGCCAGCGTGAGACGACCCGTCTCTATCTGCGCGGTGATGCCGATTTGCCGTACAAGAGCGTTCTCGAGTTGATGAACGACCTTAAAAGCGTGGGCTTCTACAAGATCAGCCTCGTCGGTCATGAGGCAGTAAAATAATGCAGGTACGTCCCGGAATAGCCATCTCGGCGGTCTTCCACGTCCTTCTTTTCATCTATCTGGCCTACGCGCTGGCATTCCACCCGGCCGAAAAGCCGAAAGATGAAGAGCATGCGATCGACATGGTCGCGCCGCCGCCCCCGCCGCCGCCCCCACCGCCTCCGCCGCAGCAGAAGGTTGAGCAGCCGCTGTTCATTCCCGCCCCGGCCCCGCGTATCCCGCAGATCAGCACCTCGGTGCCCGACCTGCCGATCCCGGCCCAGCCGGACCTCAAACGCGAGAAACCGACGCAGGTGGTCGCCGACAAACCGGTCCAGAAGGTGAGCCGACGGCCAATCTCGATTGTCAGGCCGGAATATCCGAGCCGCGCCGATGACCGGCAGATCGAGGGTTACGTGGATTTCGAGTTCACGGTCTTGCCGGATGGTTCGGTCGGCAACCCCAAGATCACCGCTGAAGTTCCAGAAGGCTATGGCTTCGCCAACGCCGCGCAGAAGGTCTTTCCGCGCTGGAAATTCGCGCCGGAAATGGTCAACGGCAAGCCGGTTCCAACCCAGGCTTACTACCGGTTCAGCTTTAAGCTGTCGAAGTAGTTCGAATCGTCATCGCTACCGAAAGGGCGGGCTCGTGAGGGCCCGCCCTTTTTGTTGCGCGGGATTGAGGCTCATAATCGGACACGAGCATTCGCGTGAACATGGAGGCGACTGTGCAACAGAAAACGAGCGGCAGTTGCCTCTGCGGCGCCGTTAAATTTGAGGTTTCCGGAACGTTCGAGCGTTTCTTTCTCTGCCATTGCGCGCGATGCCGCAAAGACACGGGATCGGCGCACGCGGCCAATCTGTTTTCATCGACCGCCACCATCGCCTGGCTGTCCGGGCGCGACAGCGTCAAGACCTACCGAGTTCCCGGGACCCGGCATGAAAGGAGCTTTTGCGCCGGATGCGGGTCCGCGCTCCCGACGCTTAAGGCGGACGGCGCGTTGCTGGTTGTGCCCGCAGGATGTCTCGACGGTGCGCTCGCCATCCGCCCGAACGCGCATATCTGCTTTGCCAGCCGGGCCGGCTGGGACGCGTGTCTTGAGGACATTCCCAAAATCGACGGGTTGCCGGGCTAATCCTTGGTTTTGATAGGGTGCTACTCCGCCGCGCCCGACAGGTGCATCGGCACCGGTGGCTCGTCGTGCAGCGCCGGAACGTTCCGGTCATGCTTACGGCCGCTCAGCCAGTTGTTCAGCCGGTCGAGATAGAGATAGACGACCGGCGTGGTGAACAGGGTCAGCGCCTGGCTGACGATCAGGCCGCCGACGATGGCGACGCCCAGCGGCCGCCTGAGCTCGGACCCGGCGCCATGCGCCAAGGCCAGCGGGATGCCGCCGAACAGGGCGGCCATGGTCGTCATCATGATCGGACGGAAGCGTAGCAGCGCCGCCTGGTAGATCGAATCCTCGGGCGACAGGCCCTGATGGCGTTCCGCCTCAAGCGCGAAATCGATCATCATGATCGCGTTCTTCTTGACGATGCCGATCAACAGGATGATGCCGATCAAGCCCATCATATCCAGCGGGAACCCGAACAGGGTCAGCATCAGGAGCGCGCCGACTCCAGCCGACGGGAGGGTCGAGAGGATCGTCAGCGGATGGATGTAGCTCTCGTAAAGCACGCCCAGCACGATATAGACGGCGACCAGCGCGGCCATGATCAGGTAGGGCATGGTCACCAGTGAAGCCTGGAAGGCCTGCGCGTTCCCCTGGAAGGACGGGGTGACGGTGTGCGGCAGATGCACCTCGTCCGCCGCCTTCTGGATCAGCGCGACCGCATCGCCCAGCGCCACGCCGGGCGCTAGGTTGAAGGACAGCGTGACCGCAGGGAACTGCCCCTGGTGGCTGACCGACAGGGGTGAGGTCGATTGCTCGAAATGGGTGAAGGTAGAGAGCGGCACCTGCGCGCCGGTGATCGCGGACTTCACATAGATCTTGTTCAGCGCTTCCGGATCGCGCTGGTCCTTCGGCATTGCCTCCAGGATCACGTGATACTGGTTCAATTGCGTAAAGGTCGTGGCGACCTGGCGCTGGCCGAACGCGTCATAGAGCGTGTCGTCGATCTGCTGCGGCGTGATGCCCAGCCGCGAGGCCGTCTCGCGGTCCACCTTCACATAGGAGGTCGGCCCGGAAAGCTGCTCGTCGGTCGCGACGTCCTCCAACTGGGGTATCTTGCTCATCTTCTGCAGCATGATGTTCGACCAGTGGGACAACTCGTCACTGTCGGCATCCTGCAGCGTGTATTGGTATTGCGTGCGCGACAGCCGGCCGCCGACCGTGATGTCCTGCCGAACCTGCAAATGGACCTTGAACCCGTTCAGCTTCGCCAATTGCGGCATCAGGCGGTTGACCACCTCGTCGGCACTGGCCGTCCGCTGGTCGAAGGGCTTCAGGCTCGGGAACATGCGGCCGGTATTGGTCGTGCCGCCGCCGTTGGCGCCCATCGCAGACGGCACCGTGCCCATCGCCGGATCAGCGCGCAGGATGGCCGCGGCTTCCTCCTGCTTATGCAGCATGTCGTCGAACGAGATGTTCTGTGCCGCCTCGGTCGACGCGAACAGCAGGCCTGTGTCCTGCTGCGGGAAAAAGCCCTTGGGCATGGTGGCGAAAAGCACGATGGTGAGCGCCAGCGTCGCGAAGAACACCACGAGCGTCAGCACCCGGTGCCGCAGTACGATCCGCAGCATCCGCGCATAGCCGTTGACCAGCCAATCGAAGAAACGCTCCAGGGTCGTAAAGAACCGGCTGTTATGCTCCTCGTGCTGGCCCAGGAATCGGGCGCACATGGTGGGCGTGAGCGTCAACGATACGAAGGCGGAGATAATGACCGCCATCGATAGTGTGACGGCAAATTCATGGAACAGGCGGCCAACGATTCCGCCCATCAGCAGCAGCGGGATGAAGACCGCGATCAGCGATATGGAAATCGAGATGATGGTGAAGCCGATCTCGGCGGAGCCCTTCACCGACGCGTCGTATGCGTTCTCGCCCTTCTCGATATAGCGGACGATGTTCTCGATCATGACGATGGCGTCGTCGACCACGAAGCCCACGGCGATCGTCAGCGCCATCAATGACAAATTGTCGAGGCTGTAGCTGAACAGGAACATGACCCCGAATGTGCCGACGAGCGCCAGCGGCACCGCGATCGAGGGGATCACCGTCGCCCAGAGTTTCCGCAGGAAAAGGAAGATCACCAGCACCACCAGGACGATGGTGATCATCATCGTCCGCTCGACGTCGTTGACCGAGGCGCGGATCATTAGGGTGCGGTCCTGCATGACCTCAACCTTGACCGCCTTCGGGATTGCCAGCCGCAGCTGCGGCAGCTGGCGTTTTACCAGATCGGCGGTAGCGATAACGTTGGCGCCAGGCTGGCGGAAGATGCCGACGACGATACCGCGCGGTTTGTCGGCCCAAGCGGCCAGCTGGTTGTTCTCGACACTGTCGATCGCGGTGCCCACGTCTTCGACATGGACCGGCGCGCCGTTACGGTAGGCGATGACGACCCGCTTATAGTCCTTGGCCGTCAGGATCTGGTCGTTCGACGCAAGGGTCGATGCCAGGTACTGACCGTTCAGATTGCCCTTCGGGGCATTCGTGGTGGTGTTGCCCAGGACGGTGCGCACATCCTCCAGCGACAGGCCCTGGTTGGCGATCGCCGCCGGGTCGATCTGCACGCGCACGGCAGGTTTCTGCTCGCCGAAGATAATGACCTGGCCCACGCCCTCAAGCTGCGAGATCTGTTGCGCCAGGTAATTGTCGGTGTAGTCGTCCACTTGGTCGATCGGCAGCTCATCGGAATGGACACCCAGGATCAGGATCGGCGCATCGGCCGGGTTCGTCTTGCGATAGGTGGGCGGGCTGGGCAAGTCTTTCGGCAGCTGGCCGCCGGCCGCATTGATCGCCGACTGCACGTCCTGGGCCGCCGCATCGATATTGCGGTCCAGATCGAACTGCAGCGTGACCGACGTGTTGCCCAACGTGCTGATCGACGTCATCTGTGACAGGCCGGAAATCTGCGCGAACTGCCGCTCTAGCGGCGCCGCGACCGATGAGGCCATTGTGGTCGGGTCGGCGCCGGGCAGGGTGGCGCCGACCGACACCGTGGGGAAGTCGACGCGTGGCAAGGCTGCCAGCGGCAGCTGGGTGAAACCCAATATGCCGGCCAGCAGGATTGCAGCCATCACCAGCGACGTGGCGATCGGCCGGTCGATGAAGGTCTTGGAAAAACTCATCGGGCCGGCGGCGCGGCGATGTCGAGGCTGCCCGTCTGCTGTGTCCTGCTCGCGTCGGCAGTCACTTTTGTACCGGCATCGAGCCTCAGCTGCCCGTCCACGACCACACGTTCCCCGGCGTTCAGCCCCTTGGTCACCAGCGTTTGGCCACGATAATCCTGGCCGATCTCGATCGGCCGCATCTCCACCGTGTCGTCCGGCTTGATCACATAGGCGTAGATACCTTGCGGCCCGCGCTGGATAACCCGCGAATCCACGCTCAGCCCATTGTGCACGTCGCCGATCTGCAGCCGCATATTCACGAACTGCCCGGGCCACAGCGCCAGCATCTTGTTGTCGAACCTGGCCTTCAGCTTGATCGTGCCGGTCGCCGGATCGATCTGGTTGTCCACCAGTTCCAGCACGCCCTGGTCCAGTTGGGTGACGTCGTCGCGCGTGAAGGCAACGACATTGAGGGCGCCTTCGGCCTGGGCAGCGTTAATCTGGGGCAGGGTGTCCTGCGGCAAGGTAAAGATCACCGAGATCGGCTGCAGCTGGGTGATGACGACCAGCCCGCTGGCATCGGAGGCGTGAATGATGTTGCCCTTGTCGATGTGCCGGATACCGGTCCGGCCGTCGATCGGCGAGACGATGCTTGTATAGCCCAGCTGTACCCTGGCGTTTTCGACAGTCGCCGCGTCGGCCTGCACAGCAGCGACCAGCGAATTCACGGTCGCCTGCTGGGTGTCCAGCTGCTGCCGGCTCGAATAGCCTTTGGGAGCGGTATCTTGATAGCGCTTCAGATCCGCGCGGGCGTTCTCCAGCGTCGCCTGATCCTTGGCCTCCGTCGCAAGCGCGTTGTCCAAGGCCGCCTGAAAAGGTCTCGGATCGATATGGGCCAACGGGTCGCCGGCCTTCACATCCTGGCCTTCGCGGAAATCGACGCTGTCCAGCTGCCCGTCGACGCGGGCCTGGACCGTCACCGTATTATAAGCCTGCACCGTGCCGACGCCCCGCGCATAGAGCGGCACGTCGCGCATCATGACCTGGCCGGGCGTAATCGGAATGGCCTTGGCCTGCGACCGGTCGCCGTCGTTGCCCGGGCCCGAGGAAACCAGCCGCCATGCCACGAGGGCGGCGATGACGACGCCGACGGCGATCGTCCAATGTTTGCGCTGCAATTTCATAATGCCTGATCGAACAGTATGTCAGTATACGCGCAAAACGGGTTAGACCCGCGCCCGTCACCTGTTTTCTAGCGCATCGCGCGGCTTGGCAGCGTCCCGCAGACCGCAAATCTGGGCCGCCTAAACATCATGGCGGCCATCGGCCGCACCGGAAATATCAGGCGGCGGTCTGCTTCGCGTTCGGCAGTGGAACGGGCAGGTTGCGGTTGGGTTCCTGCTTCTCGCCGCGCAGCCAGGCTCCGAAACGATCCAGGTAAAGATAGACGATCGGTGTCGTGAACAGGGTCAGCGCCTGGCTGAGGATGAGCCCACCGACGATGGCATATCCCAAAGGCCGCCGGAGCTCCGATCCGGCGCCCGATCCCAACATGAGCGGCAGGCCGGAGAGCAGCGCCGACATCGTCGTCATCATGATCGGGCGAAACCGCAGCAGCGCCGCCTGGTAGATCGATTCCTCCGGCGGCAACCCCTGGTGGCGTTCGGCCTCCAGCGCGAAGTCGATCATCATGATCGCATTCTTTTTCACGATGCCGATCAACAGGATGATCCCGATCAACGCCATCATGTCGAGCGGATAGTCGAACAGCCACAGCATGAGGAGCGCGCCGACACCGGCCGACGGCAAGGTCGACAGGATGGTCAGCGGATGGATGAAGCTCTCATAGAGGATGCCCAGCACGATATAGACCGCGACCAGCGCCGCGGCGATCAAGAGCGGGATCGTCGACAGCGAGTCGTGGAACGCCTGCGCGTTGCCTTGGAAGGTCGGCGTTACGCGCGCCGGCATATGCACCTCGCCGGCCGCCTTCTCGACCAAAGCGGTCGCATCGCCCAACGCCACGCCGGGCGCCAGGTTGAACGAGATGGTCACTGCCGGGAACTGTCCCTGATGGTTGATCGACAGGGCGGAGGTCGACGGTGCGAAGGACGCGAAAGCCGAAAGCGGCACCTGTGCGCCGCTCAGCGACCTCACATAGATCTGCTGAAGCGATGTGGGGTTCTGCTGGAAGGCGGGATCGACCTCCAGGATCACGTGATACTGGTTCAACTGCGTGAACATCGTGGCCACCTGGCGTTGGCCGAACGCGTCATACAGCGTGTCGTCGATCGCCTGCATGGTCACGCCCATACGCGAAGCCGTGTCGCGGTTGATGTTGAGCGCGGTTCGCGACGCTGTGTCCTGCTGGTCGCTGGTCACGTCCTGCAACTGCGGGATCGTCCGCATCTTGTCCAGCATCACGTTCGCCCAATGGTCCAACTCGGCGATGTCGGGATCCTGCAGCGTGTACTGATACTGGGTGCGCGACTGCCGGGTGCCTACCGTTATGTCCTGCGACGACTGACCGTAGACGCGAAAGCCTTCCAGCTTGGCGAATTGCGGGCGCAGCCGGTTGATGACGTCGTCGGTGGTAATGCCACGGCGCTGGTCGAAGGTCTTCAATTGGATGAACAGCCGGCCGGTGTTGGTGGTCTGCCCGCCGCCCGAGCCGACTGACGACATGATCGAATAGACCGCGGGATCCTTGAGCGCGATCTGCGCCGCCTGCTCCTGCTTGCGCATCATCTCGCTGAACGACACGTCGAGCGACGCCTCTGTCGCGCCGATGATCAGGCCGTTGTCCTGTTGCGGGAAAAAACCCTTGGGGACAACGACGAACATCGTCACCGTAATGCCGACAGTGACCAGCAGCGACAGCGCGGTCAGCCGTTGGTGCCGCAGCACGACGCGCAGGCCGCGCGCATAGGTGTCGACCATCCAGTCGAAGAACCGCTCAAGCGTCATGTAGAAGCGCCCGTGGCTTCCTTCCTCACGGCTGAGGAACCGCGCGCACATTGTCGGCGTCAGCGTCAAAGACACGAATGCGGAGATCACGACCGCGATCGCCACGGTCATCGCGAATTCGTGGAACAGGCGACCGATCAACCCGCCCATCAGCAGCAGCGGGATGAAGACGGCGATCAGTGAGACGGTGATCGACACGATGGTGAAGCCGATCTGCCCCGCGCCCTTGACCGCCGCGTCATAGGCGCTTTCGCCCTCCTCGATATAACGGACAATGTTCTCGATCATCACGATGGCGTCGTCGACGACGAAACCGACAGCGATGGTCATCGCCATCAGCGACAGATTGTCGATCGAATAGCCCAGCAGATACATCACGCCGCAGGTGCCGATCAGCGACAGCGGCACGGCGATACTGGGGATCACGGTCGCCCACACCTTCCTCAGGAACAGGAAGATCACCAACACGACCAGCGCGATCGAGATCGCCAGCGTCATCTCCACGTCGGCGACCGAGGCGCGGATGGTCTGCGTGCGGTCGGCGATGATCTGCACATTGACCGACGGCGGCAGGAACGTGGAAAGACGCGCCAGCTCTGCCTTCACCGCGTCGGTCGTCGTGATGATGTTCGCCTCGGGCTGGCGGAACACCGCAATCGTGATGCCGCGATGCATGTTGACCCAGGCCGCCAGCTGCACGTTCTCGACGCTGTCCAGCGCCGTGCCGATGTCGGAAACCCGGATCGGCGCGCCGTTGCGATAGGCGATGATCATCTTGCGATAGCCGTCCGCCGACAGGATCTGATCGTTCGCGGCGATGGTCGAAGATTGGAACTGTCCGTCGAACGTGCCCTTGGGCGCATCGACCGTGGTCGCAGCGATGGCGGTGCGCACATCCTCCAGCGACAGGCCCTGGTTGGCCAGCTTGGTCGGATTGATCTGAACGCGCACCGCCGGCTTCTGCTCGCCAAAGATCATCGCCTGGGCGACGCCCGGAATCTGCGACAGCTGTTGCGCGAGCCGCGTGTCGGCGATGTCGTCCAACTGGTCCAGCGGCAGCACGTCCGACGTGATGCCGAACAGCAGGACCGGCCGGTCGGTCGGATTCACCTTCCGCCAAGTCGGCGGGTTGGGCAGATTCTTCGGCAGCTGCCCGCCAGCGGCGGAGATCGCGGCCTGCACGTCTTGCGCAGCGGCATCGATGTTGCGCGACAGGTCGAACTGCAGCGAAACCTGGGTGCTGCCCAGCGTGCTGGTCGAGGTCATCTGCGCCAGGTTCGGGATCAGTGCGAACTGCCGCTCCAGCGGCGTCGCGACCGACGAAGCCATCGTCTCAGGATCGGCGCCCGGCAGGGTGGCGCTGACCTGCACGGTTGGGAAGTCGACCTTCGGGATCGCGGCTACCGGCAGCTGGCTGAAGGCGACGATGCCTGACAGCAGGATCGCCGCCATCAGCAGTGCCGTGGCGATCGGGCGATCGATGAAGGTCTTGGATATGCTCACCGGGCGGGTGCCCCGGCGGGAGCCTTGCCCTCGGTCTCAGCCGCGGCGGTCTTCTCGTCGGTCGCCTGGACGGTCGCGCCCGGCTGCAGGCGAAGCTGCCCGTCGACCACGACACGTTCACCCGGGTTCAGGCCTTTGGTCACCAGTGTCTGGCCGCGGTCTTCCTGGCCGGTCACGACCTGGCGAACCTCGACCGTGTTGTCCGGCTTGATGACATAGGCATAGAAGCCTTTCTGGCCGCGCTGAATGACGCGGGTCGGCACGGTCAGGCCCTTTTCGGCGACGCCGATGCGTAACCGTGCGTTGACGAACTGGCCCGGCCACAGCGTGCGGCCTGGGTTGGGGAAATTGGCTTTCAGCTTGACAGTGCCGGTGGCCGGATCGATCTGGTTGTCGATCAGCTCCAGCGTGCCGTCGCCCAACTCGGTTGTGTTGTTGCCGTCAAGCGCGGTGACGGCGAGGGTACCCTTGCCCCGTGCGGCGACGACCGAAGGCAGCACGTCCTGAGGCAGTGTGAAGATGACGGAGATCGGCTGCACCTGAGTGACGACGACCAGGCCGTTCGCGTCCGACGCGTGGACGATGTTGCCCTGGTCGATCAGGCGGATTCCGGTTACGCCGTCCAGCGGCGCCGTGATTGTGGTATAACCCAACTGCACCCGCGCGTTCTCGACATTCGCGGCGTCGGCCTGCACTGCGGCGGCGGTCGAATCGACCAGTGCCTGCTGGGTGTCGAGCTGCTGCCTTGTGGAGAAGCCCTTGGGTGCCGTGTCCTGATAGCGCGCCAAATCGCGCTTGGCGTTGGCCAGCGTCGCCTGGTCCTTGGCCTGGGTCGCTAGCGCGTTGTCCAAGGCCGCCTGGAACGGGCGCGGATCGATCTGCGCCAGCAGGTCGCCCTTCTTGACGTCCTGCCCTTCCTTGAAGGCGACATTGACCAGCTCGCCGTCGATGCGGGCGTGGACGGTCACAGTGTTATAGGCCTGAACCGTGCCGATCCCCAGCAGCACAAGCGGCACGTCACGCGCGGTGACGTCGCTGCTGATCACGGGAACAGGCGGGGCGTGATGGTTGCCGGCATCATGCCCGCCACGACCGAAAACCAGCCATCCAACGATGGCGACGCCGGCAAGGCCGGCTATGATCTTATATTTCGTCTGCATGTTTACCGGTCGTGGGCCGTATATCTTGTGGATGGCAGACGCGTGCCTAAATCACGACTTGCAACGGCTTCGTAGAATAACGGGGCTTCGTGGAATAACGGTAACGTCAAAGCAATCTCTAATATCGATGGTCCGGGTCAATCAGGTCGCGCACGGCGACATCGCCCGGTCAACGGTCAGCCTGGAAGGGGAGCGGACAACATGAGCTATACGTCCAACACCGCGCTGGTCCCGCGCGCAAAGGGACTGTTAATCGCCACTGCGGCCTTCGTTGGCCTACTCGGCGGCACGATGTTCGGAACGGGGGCGGCCTATGCCGATCCGCAGATTTGCCTGCAGAGCAACCGGATCGATCATACCGAGATACTGAGCAAGACTCAGATCCTGTTCTATATGAACGGCAAGGAAGTGTGGCTGAACACGCTGCCCCATCCGTGTTCGATGGACCGGACCGACGGCTTCGTTTGGAAAAGCAGTATCCCGCAATACTGCGACAACCTTGAGACGATCAAAATCATCCGGACCGGCCAAACCTGCATGCTGGGCAAGTTCACGCCCTACGAGAAGCCGTCCAAGCCGTCCTGATCGCGCGGAACCATGCGGCCGGATCGGTCGCGACCATCGCCTGCCCCATGGTGGCGACGCCGGCGAACCCCGCTGGCAGCCGGGCGATGGTGTTGAAAGCGATGCCGCCAAGGGCCAGGACCGGGATGCCGAGGCCCGCGATATCGATCGCCGCCAGCGTGGGATAGCCGGGCTTGCTGACGCTTGGAAAAACCGGGCTCAGGGTCACATAATCGACCCCCGCGGCCGCGGCCGCGATGATCTCGTCGCGGCTGTGGCACGACTGGCCGATCAGCGCCGCCGGTCCCAGCAGGTCGCGCGCCTTGGTGACGTCTCCGTCCGCCGGCAGATGCAGCGCCGTGCCGCAGGCAAACGCAGCCGGCAGATCGTCGTGGACGCAAACTGTTGCGCCGTAGTCGCGTCCCAGCGCGCTCAGGCGGCCAAGTAGCGCAAACCGGTCTCTGACCGCCAAATCCTTTTCGCGCAGCGACAGAAAGCGGCACCCGGCGCTGAACAGGGCTGCGGCGCGCGCTTCGAGCGGTTCCCCGCATTGCCGCCGATCGGTGATTGCCAGGATCGCCGGATCGGGAAGCGGGTTCACGACCCGATCAGACCCAGTTCCGGGCTCGATGCCTCGGCATAGAGCCGTTTCGGAATGCGCCCCGCGTGGCGTGCTGTGCGGCCTGCCTCAACGCCCAGACGCATCGCCCGCGCCATCGCCACCGGATCGTCGGCCTTGGCGATGGCGGTATTGAGCAGCACGCCGGAACAGCCAAGCTCCATGGCGCGCGCCGCGTCCGACGCGGTGCCGATGCCGGCGTCGAGGATCACCGGCGCCGTCAGGCGGCGGCAGATCGCCTCGATATTGAAAGGGTTCAGTATGCCGAGGCCCGATCCGATCGGTGCACCCAGTGGCATCACCGCGGCGCAGCCCAGATCCGCCAGCTTTTCCGCCGTAATGGGGTCGTCGCTGGTATAGGCCAGCACGGCGAAGCCCTGACCCACGAGCGCTGCGGCGGCGGACAGCAGTTGCTCGACATCGGGATAGAGTGTCTCGCGGTCGCCCACGACCTCCAGTTTCACCCAGTTGGTCTCCAGCGCCTCGCGCGCCAGGCCGGCGGTCAAGACCGCGTCCCGCGCTGTCGCGCAGCCCGCGGTGTTGGGCAGCAGGCGGTACTTTCCGGCCAGCAGATCGACCAAGCTCTCTCGCGGCCCGGCAAGGTCCACGCGGCGGATCGAGACGGTGACGATTTCCGCCCCGCTGGCGGTCAACGCGTCAAGCATGACCTGGCGGTTAGGATAGCCGGCAGTACCGGCCATCAAGGCGGAGCCGAAGCTTTCGCCAGCGATGGTAAGGGCGGGGGTGGGGATGCCGGTATCCACGTCAGCCGCCTGAATGCGGGCGCACGATCTCGACCGCGTCGCCGTCCTTGAGTTTCGTGCTGGACCACGCGCCGCGCGGTACAATCGCATCGTTGATCGCCACGGCGACGCCGCGCCGGGTCGTGTCGACTTCACAGGCCGCTAAAAGGTCGGTCAGCGCACTATCGGCCAGCGTATAGGGTTCGCCGTTCAGGCGGATATCCATGACGAAGTCCTCTCCAACGCATCCGGCCGGAAGCGGTCCAGTCCGAACGCTGCAATGTCTTTATCGGTTTCGCCTGTCATCACCAAATCGGCGACGGTGCGCGCCGTGACCGGGGTCAGCAGGATGCCGTTGCGGTGGTGCCCGGTGGCGAGGACCAGGCCCGGCACGCTGGTGTTGCCCAGGATCGGCGCGTCATCGCGCGAGCCTGGACGGAATCCGACCCAGCTTTCGACAAGCGGCAGCTCCTCGATGCCCGGCAGCGCGCGCCACGCCGATTCCAGCAACCCCATCATGCCGCCGGCGGTCAGGCTGGTGTCGAACCCCCGTTCTTCCGTTGTCGCGCCGATTAGCAGGCGCCCGTCGCGGCGGGGCACCAGATAGGCCTTTTGCGTCCATAGCACACGGGTCAGGATGGGGGCGGCGGGGTCCATCGCCAGCGCCAGCATTTGGCCTTTGACCGGTCGCACCGGCGGGCAGGCTTCCGGCGGCAGGCCAGGCACGTCCGGCGTCCAGGCGCCGGCCGCGACAATCACTGTGCCGGCCGGATGTTCGACGCCGTTGGCGGTGACGCCCACGGCGCGGCCCGCTTCCGTCCGCACGGCCACCGATCCCTCCTGTTCGCGCAATACGCCGCCGGCACGCAGGAAGACGGTCTTCAACGCCTCCGCTAGGATACGATTCTCCACCTGATGGTCGCCAGGCGCCAGCACCGCGCCGGTCAGGCGGGGGTTGAGGCTTGGCTCAAGCTCCAGGGCCTCGTTCCGCGTCAGCCAGAGCGCCTCGACCCCCATTCGCTGCTGTAGCGCATGCGTTTGGCGCAGCCGCCCCAGCTCGTCGGCGTTGAGCGCGACGGCCAGCGTGCCTTCGGTTCTCAGTTCGACGTCGATGCCGCCGGCTTCGGCCAATTCGGCGGCAAAATCGGGCCACATCGCCTGGCTTCGCTTCAGCAGGCCGAACAGCACACTCTCGCCGGGCTCGACCTCCGACCCGGCAGCCAGCATGCCCGCCGCTGCCCAGCTTGCGCCGCGCCCGGCCTCGCCGCGCTCGAATATGGAGACGTCCAACCCCGCCTGGGCCAGACGCCAGCCGATCGCCAGGCCGATGACGCCGCCGCCGATGATTGCAATGTCGCGGGATCTGCTGGAGATCCGGGATTGCGGGAAAGACTGCATCGTGTTCAATCTCCCTGCGGTGGCATTACCCACATCAGGTTCAATGGGTCTGATCTCAGCCCGCCAAGACCCGGCGAGCACCCCAGTCTTCCCAATCTAGTCAAAGGACCGCACGAATACCATGGCGGAATCGCCGCCCCCCGTCGGCAAGCATGAAATCCGGCCGCTCACAGGCCTGCGCGGCGTCGCGGCGCTCAGCGTCGCGCTGGGGCACCTCCAGATCGCGCGGCTGACGCCGGTCCTGACATTCATGCTGTGGAAGAATGCGGCCGTCGACTTGTTCTTCTGCCTCAGCGGCTTCACGCTTTGCCTGGCCTATCAGGCCGGTGCCTCGCGCCAATTGCGGTTCGGCGACTATCTGGTCGCCCGCATCGCGCGCGTCTATCCGCTCTATATCCTGTCGCTGGCGGTCAGCGTCATGATGGTCGCGACCCCCGTCCTCTACAATGAGGAGGACAAGCGGGTCGTCATCGGCGACCTGATCCGCCAACTGACGATGACCAATGCCTGGCCGTTCATCGGATCGGGTATCCACTGGAATTTCCCGGCCTGGTCGATCTCGGTCGAATTCTTCTGCTACCTGTTCGCCTTTCCGGCGATCTTCTATCTGACCGGCGCGCTGGGACGAATTCCGTGGCCGGTGCGGGCTGTGCTGGCGGTCGCGGCGATGGCCGGCAGCGCCGTGCTGTTCCTTACCGAATATGACCAGCGCATCATCGGTGCCGGACGTTCGCAATACACTGCGTTTCCTGAGATCGCCTACGCCGTCAACCTGATCCGCGGCGTGCTGGGATTCCTGGCGGGATGGCTGGTCTATCGCTCCTACCTTGCGCGCGACGCATTGTGGCGCTGGGCGTCGCGCTGGGCCGACCTGTCGGCCTGCGCGGCAATCGTCGTGCTGATCGCGGCAGCGTTCCACCTTATGCCCAACCAGTACATGCTCGCTATCTTCCCACTGCTGGTGCTGGGGTTGACCACGGAGCGTTCGCTGACCGGCCGGTTCCTGGCCTGGGGGCCGGTGCATTACCTCGGCCGGATTTCCTATTCGATCTATATCATCCACTTCGTCTGGTTCATCTTCATCCATCACACGCTGAATATCCTGCCGGGCGCGGCGCTCGGCGACCCGCTGCAGTTCACGGCGCTGATCGCCGGCCTGCTGCTCGTGTCGGCGCTCTCCTATCACCTGCTCGAGATGCCGCTCAGGCGCGTTGTCCGCGAACTCTTCGGGTCACGCCGGCCGATCGGCAGGAGGCATATCCGCGTGTCGCGGATTGCCACGGTGGCGGGCTTCCTCGTCGTGGTCTTCATGCTGACCAGCCGGTCAGGCGTGCTGCGCCCGATCCTCTATCCGGCAGTCGCACTGGGGCAGGAGATCGCGGCAGGGCCGACATTCCGCTCGGTGGCGCGTGACGGCTGGAGCTATCCAGAGAAATGGGGCGTGTGGACCAAGGATCGCCGAGCGACGCTCCAGATCCCGCTGGCGGCAATGCCCACCGCCGGCCTCAGGCTTTCGGTCAAGGGCGTGTTCTTCGTCCAGCCGGACCACGAGACCGTCTCGGCGTCGTTCAGCGCCAACGGCGTGCCGATCGGTATCCTGAAGGGGACGCTCGCGGCCTCGGCGGCCGAGACGGTATTCGACATTCCGCAAGCCGCCTTCGCGGCCTTGCCGCGCGAGTTGAACGTGACGATTGTGGTCGACAAGCCCGTCTCACCGCATGCTCTGAAGCTCAGCGACGATCGGCGCGCGCTGGGGTTCGGTCTCCAGTCCATGAGGCTGGTGGATGGGGGCGGAGTGCCTTAAAACGGACATGTCCCGGTGCTTGCCTCGGCAGGCCGCCGGCGGCTTAGCAACGATTGGGTCCATGCCTCGATTTTTCCGCCGGCTCGCGTCGATACTGCGTGTCCTCTGTCTCGCCGCCGCGATGCCGGTCATGGTCGGCACCGTCCAGGCCGCGCCGGCGGTCAAGACCTCGCCCCCCGGCGCGCCGCCGCGTCTGGCGCCCTCGACCGCGCCGACTTCTTCCGTGCCATCTGTCCTTCCCGGCGATCCCGATTTGCAGCGGATCGTGGACGACCGCGTGATTGCCTTTCGCGATACCGTAGGCCTGATCGTCGGCGTGATCGAGCCTGCGGGCCGCCGGCTTTTCGTGCGCGGACCGGCGCAAGCTGGCAATGACGACCCGGTCGACGGTGACACGATCTATGAGATCGGCGGCATCTCCAAGGTCTTTACCGCGTTGTTGCTTGCCGATATGGCACGACGTGGCGAGGTCTCGCTGAACGATCCGGTTTCGAAATATCTGCCGCCCGACCCCAAGATGCCGATGCATGGCGGCAAGCCGATGACGCTCTTGGATCTCGCAAGCCACACGTCCGGTCTGCCGCGCATGCCCAGCAACGTCGCGCCGGTGGATCTCAACAATCCAAACGCCGACATGAATACCGACCAGCTCCTGAAGTCGGTCGGCGCCTATGAGCTGACGCGCGATCCGGGCAGCGGCTACGAATATTCCAATGCAGGCTTCGACCTGCTGGCGCTCGCCCTCGCGGCGGCGGGACACACGGATTACGAGACGCTGTTAAAGGCCCGCATCCTGGGCCCGCTGCATATGACGAGCACCCACATCACACCGTCGGCGGACGAGAAGGATCATCAATCCGCAGGCTACGACATGCATCTGAGCCCCGTGCCGCGTAGTCGTGTTCCTAAACTGCTTGGCGCCGAGGGCATGCGCTCCACGGCAAACGATCTGCTGAATTTCCTGGCGGCCAATATCGGCCTCACAAACACGCCGCTGGCGCCGGCCATGGCCGACATGCTGAAAGTCCAGCGGCCGACGCGGTATGAGGAGCTGAAGACGGCGCTCGGCTGGCACGTCGCCAAGCTGCACGACCTCGACATCGTCTGGGAAAACGGGCGGACCGAGGGTTATCGCGCCTTCATCGGTTATGTACCGAAGCTGCGGACCGGCGTCGTCGTGCTGTCGAATGCCGCCAACGCGATCGACGATATCGGCGTCCATATCCTGGACAAGGATACGCCGCTGCGGGCGCTCAGGCGCGAGGCGCCGATCGAGCCCAGCAAGTTCGACAATTATATCGGCCGCTATCTGGTGAATGAGACATTCGGTCTGGTCGTCACGCGCGACGGCAACCGTCTCTATATCCAGGGGACGGGCGAACCACGGGCGGAACTGTTCGCCGAGGGCGACGACAGGTTCTTCCTTCGTGACATCAATGCCGAGATCAAGTTCGAAACCGATGCCGGCGGCCGCGCGCGCAGCATGGCGATCACGCAGGACGGCAAGACCGTCCCGGCATTCCTGGCGCAGTAATCGCGGATATTAGAGCTGTTTCTTGCGCAGCGCACGCCGGCGTACGACGGCCAGCCCGGCCAGGCCGGCGCCGAAGAGCGCTATCGTTGACGGCTCCGGCGCACGTCCGCCGCCACCCCCGGTCGATGGCTTGTACCCGTATTCGGTTATGTTGTAGCCGCCGCTTCCGGTCGCCAGCTTATAGCCGTTGCCGGCATTGTTGACGCCGGCAATCAGCGCGCCGGTTAGAGTGCCGCCGCCGCTGGCGGTCACGTTGCGCGACGGGGCCAGGATGGTGCCGATAACTGAACTGCTGCTGTTGCCGGTCAGCGATACCGTGTTTCCGGTGCCTTCGATATTGAAGATGATGTCGGCGGCGCTGGCGCCGTTGATGCCTTTGATGACCGATGCCTGCGACAGCGTGAAGTTGCCGGTGACGTTGATGATGAATTTGGCGCCGGTATAGCCGTTGTCATCGAAGGTCAGGGTGCCGTTGGTGAGGCTGAGTGCGCTGATGTTGAGCACATTCTCGCTCAGATTGGTGAGCGCCTTGATTGTGAGCGAAGAATTGCTCAGGCTGATCGAGCCGCCCTGGTTCTGAAGCCCGGTCGTGCCGGCCAACGCGCCCGCCGTGGTCGAGGCGCTTAGCGCATCGCCGACCACAGTCGACATGCTTTGCGTGATCGTGCTGCCGGTGATGGTCGTGGTGCCGCTCGACGACCCGCTGACGCTGCTGTCGTGGTAATAGTTTCCGGTGATCTTGTTGGTGCCGCTCTTGTTGAACTTGCTGCTATTGCCGAGACCGAGATCGCCGGTCAGGTTGAAGCCTCCGGTGATCGACAACGTCTGGCCGGTACCGACGAGCACGCCATAATCCGACGCGCTGCCCAGCGTTATGGCCGCCGCCGATGCGTCGTTCATGCCGCCCGCGAGCAAACCGCCGGCAACGCCGACGCCAACCGCGACCGCTTTCACCGTCAAAGGGTTACTCAGAAAATTCACCATGGTCCCCGGTCATATGCAAATTGCGAGCCAAGCCTACAAGTGCTTGTCCCGCAAAGATTCACGGATTCCGACCCAGGGGCTGTGTATAGTTTCCCGACAGGGCGCGGCGGGACTTAGAGCAGGTTCGCCGCCCGCTGCATCCGCTCGCCGTGGCCCTTTTCCTCCTTGCCGTTCTGCCTCAGCAGCCGGCCGGCTTCCTCGTGGCCCAGATTGGTGGCCCACAGATCGTAAAGCTTGTCGCCGGCCAGCTCGCTCTCGGCGATGCCGTCGATCATCTGCTTGGACAGGACGACATCTTTGGGCCGGGCGTAATAGGGATTATCCTCCGGCTCCGGCACCGGAAGATCGACGCCATAGAGCAGCTGCAGCGCTCGCCGGACTCGGTGGGCGTGGCCGAGCTCTTCCTGGCCGTTCTTCTGGAAGACGGCGCGCACGTCGTCATTGGTCGCGGCTTCGGCAAAAGACGCGTAGAAGCCCTCGCCGGCCGCCTCCAGGTACAGCATCACGGTCAGATCGTCGGCTGTCGGCTTCGTGACGGCATAAATATGGGCGGCTGCGCCGTCCACGGTCTGTGGCAGGTGGCTGGGCAGGGTGGCCATGCGTTTTCCTCCGATTTTCGTATTTCCGACAGTGTCGCGCAAACCGTCCCGCTTGTCAGCAACGCGCTGGATTCAGGCCGTCCATGTGGTTGATTGTCGATCGTCCGCGACGCGCATGCGACCGCGGGCCATCGGATGCAACGGCGATCCGTCCGCGGTCTTGCCCAGGCATTGCAGCGGCGGCACGCCGATACGGGCAAGCTTGGACGCGACGTGCTTGGCGCGTAGCTGGGCCCAGGGGACGGTGCCCCACGCGGCGATAACTGCCGTCGCGCTGACCGCCAGTTCGGCGATGGCCCGGTCGTTTTGCCGGATGCGGTTAAGCGCCGCCGGATCGGAAACCGCCCATGCGCGGCATTCGACGGGTAAGGTTGTGCGGAACGGATAGAGGTTGACGACTGTCGCCGCGCCGAATCCCCAGGACCTGGAAAAATGGATCACCCGTTTGACCGTCGGGTCGTCGCGGGAATCGTCGGCGCGCGCCGGGTTCAGCATGACCCAGAGAATGTCCGGGCCGGCACCCCATTCGCGCTTCAGCCACCAGCGATAACGGCCGCACCGGCTGATATCCGCTGAACGTTCGATCGCAGTTTCGCGGAACAATGTCGAGACGTCCTCATGGGCCGGACAGTGACGAAAATTACTAAAATCACCCTAATGCTTGCGCTTTCGCCGGTCTTGCTGAATCAATCTTGCCATGGGCAGGAAACCAACCGACGAAGAACTTAACAACCCTGATTTTCAGGCGCTGCTGACTGCCTTGGACAAGGTCTCCAAGCCCGTCGGCCCGAAGCTGCCGAAACCAGCGCGTTCGACCAACCCACCCTACGTTGCCGGAAAACCGGAGCCAGCAGCTTCCGGCGATATGGAACCCTGACCGCCATTTTCTTTAAGCCGGCCCAGCGTCCGAGCAGCCGCCCGTCGAGGGGCGGAACCCAGGTCCGAAAAATCAATATTTTGAGGTTCCGTGGTGGGCGCGACAGGGATTGAACCTGTGACCCCTTCCATGTCAAGGAAGTGCTCTCCCGCTGAGCTACGCGCCCGCCGACTAACGGCGTCTTCCACCGGAAGGGCGGCTGTGTATCATCCTGTTTCCCCT
>DATJHU010000057.1:0-4176 GCA_035493715.1 Alphaproteobacteria bacterium
TGGGCGCGCCAGCACGCTCAGGATCAGGCCTGGTATCCAGCGGTTCTCATTATGCCTGGCAGCAGACGACCCCTTTGTTGTCATTGCCCCAGCTGTCGTTGCGAGGAGCGATAGCGACGCGGCAATCCTGTTCATTCCGCCTCTGGAGATTGCTTCGTCGCCGCCGCTCCTCGCAATGACAGCTGGGGCAATGACAACAAAGGGGTCGTCTGCTGCCAGGCATAATGAGAACCGCTGGATACCAGGCCTGATCCTGAGCGTGCTGGCGCGCCCAGATCGTCCAAAATTGTCTTAACGAATCGAAGTAGGCCCCATGCCCAAGCGCACCGACATCAAATCGATCCTGATCATCGGCGCCGGGCCGATCATCATCGGCCAGGCCTGCGAGTTCGACTATTCCGGCGCCCAGGCCTGCAAGGCGCTGCGGGCCGAGGGCTACCGCGTGATCCTGGTGAACTCCAACCCGGCCACGATCATGACCGATCCGGGCCTGGCGGACGCCACCTACATCGAACCGATCACCCCAGACGTCGTGGAAAAGATCATCATTCGGGAAAAACCGGACGCACTCCTGCCGACCATGGGCGGGCAGACCGCGCTGAACACCGCGATGAAGCTGCATGCCAGCGGTGCGCTCGAACGCCACGGCGTCGAACTGATCGGCGCCCGCGCCGATGTCATCGACCGCGCCGAGGACCGGCTGAAATTCCGCGACGCGATGGCCGAGATCGGCATCGAATCCCCCCGTTCGGCGATCGCCCACACGATCGAGGAAGCGCGCGCCGCGTTGGCCATGACCGGCCTGCCGGCAGTGATCCGGCCCAGCTTCACCCTGGGCGGCACCGGCGGCGGCATCGCCTACAACCGGGAAGAATTCGAGCAGATCGTCGCCGGTGGCCTGGAAGCCTCGCCCACCACCGAAGTCCTGATCGAAGAATCCGTGCTGGGCTGGAAAGAATACGAAATGGAGGTCGTGCGCGACTGCGCCGACAACTGCATCATCGTCTGCTCGATCGAGAACGTCGATCCGATGGGCATCCATACCGGGGACTCCGTGACCGTCGCGCCGGCGCTGACGCTGACGGACAAAGAGTACCAGCGTATGCGCGACGCCTCGATCGCCTGCCTGCGCAAGATCGGCGTCGATACCGGCGGATCGAACGTCCAGTTCGGGCTGAACCCCGCAGACGGCCGCATGGTCGTGATCGAGATGAACCCGCGCGTGTCGCGTTCCTCGGCGCTGGCGTCCAAGGCCACCGGTTTCCCGATTGCCAAGATCGCAGCCAAGCTGGCCGTCGGCTACACGCTGGACGAACTGACCAACGACATCACCATGGTCACCCCGGCCAGTTTCGAGCCGACCATCGACTACGTTGTGGTCAAGATCCCCCGCTTCACCTTCGAAAAATTCCCCGGCACGCCGGCGCTGCTGACCACGTCGATGAAGTCGGTGGGGGAGGCGATGGCGATCGGCCGCTCCTTCGCGGAGGCCCTGCAGAAGGGACTGCGCAGCATGGAGACCGGCCTGTCCGGCCTCGACGAGATCGAGCCGCCTGGCGACGGCGGTCCCGATGCGTTCCGCGCCGCATTGTCCGCGCCGACGCCGGACCGGCTGCTGATGGCCGCCCAGGCCCTGCGCGCCGGCCTGACCGTCGAGGACATCTTCGAAACCACGAAATTCGACCCCTGGTTCCTGCGCGAGCTGGAACGCATCGTCGCCGCGGAACGCGAAATCGCCTCCAGCGGGCTGCCGCGGGAGGCCGGTGCGCTGCGCCGGATCAAGGCTCTGGGCTTCTCCGACCGGCGGCTGGCCGAACTCACCCGCAGCAAACCGGCGGATGTCACCCGAACGCGGATCGCCGCCGGCGTCACCCCGGTCTACAAGCGCATCGACACCTGCGCGGCCGAATTCGCCTCCAAGACCCCCTATATGTACTCGACGTTCGAGGGCGGCTACGGCGTCCCGGTCTGTGAGGCCGACCCGACCGATCGCCGCAAGATCATCATCCTGGGCGGCGGCCCGAACCGCATCGGGCAGGGGATCGAGTTCGACTATTGCTGCGTCCACGCCGCCTACGCGCTGAAGGACGCCGGGTTCGAGACCATCATGGTCAACTGCAACCCCGAAACCGTCAGCACCGACTACGACACGTCGGACCGGCTGTATTTCGAGCCGCTGACCGAAGAGGACGTCATCTCGCTGATCCGCCGCGAGCAGCAGAACGGCACCGTCCTGGGCTGCATCGTCCAGTACGGCGGGCAGACACCGCTGAAACTGTCGCAGGCGCTGGCGCGCGAGAACATCCCGATCCTCGGCACCTCGGCTGACGCCATCGACCTGGCGGAGGATCGCGAACGGTTCCAGCAACTGCTGCAGCGCCTGGGCCTGCGCCAGCCGGACAACGGGCTGGCGCGATCGGCCGAAGCGGCGGAGGCGATCGCCGACCGCATCGGCTACCCGGTCGTCATCCGCCCCAGCTACGTACTCGGCGGCCGCGCCATGGAAATCGTCTACGACCGCTCCGGCCTGCACCGCTATATGCGCGAGGCGGTGCGCGTCTCCGGCGACAACCCGGTGCTGATCGACCGCTATCTCAACGACGCGATCGAGGTCGATGTCGACTGCATCTGCGATGGCGAAACCGTCTACGTCGCCGGGGTGATGGAGCACATCGAGGAAGCCGGCATCCATTCCGGCGATTCCGCCTGTTCCCTGCCGCCGTACTCGCTGTCGCCGGCGATGATCACCGAACTGAAATCGGAGACCGAAGCGCTGGCGAAGGCGCTGCACGTGGTCGGGCTGATGAACGTCCAGTATGCCATCAAGGACGACACGATCTATGTGCTGGAGGTGAACCCCCGCGCCTCCCGCACCGTGCCGTTCGTCGCCAAGGCCACCGGCGTCGCCATCGCCAAGGTGGGCGCACGGGTCATGGCCGGGGCGAAGCTGGCCACGGATTTCGCCCTCGACGACGACTCGATTGCGCCGCACGTGGCGGTGAAGGAAGCGGTCTTCCCGTTCGCCCGCTTCCCCAACGTGGACACCATCCTGGGACCGGAGATGAAATCCACCGGCGAGGTGATGGGCCTCGACTCCAGCTTCGAGCGCGCTTTTGCCAAGGCCCAGCTTGGCGCCGGCGTGATCCTGCCGATGGCGGGGCGGGTGTTCCTGTCGATCAAGGATGCCGACAAGAAGGGGCTGCCTGCGCTGGCCCGGCGGCTGAACGAGATGGGGTTTTCCATCCTGGCCACCCGCGGCACCGCCGCGCGCATTCGTGACGCCGGGTTTCCGGTCACCGTGGTGAACAAGGTGCTGGAGGGGCGCCCGCATTGCGTCGATGCCATCCGCTCGGGCGAGATCCAGCTGGTCATCAACACCGCCTCCACGCCGCAATCGGTCGCCGACAGCTTCGCGATCAGGCGCAGCGCGCTCACGCACGGGATCCCGCATTATACAACCTTGGCGGGTGCTCGGGCTGCCGTTCACGCAATCGCAGCATTGAAAGCGGGAACGCTTGAAGTTGCGCCGCTACAATCCTACTTTGGCGGTTCGTTTTGATGGCATGGGTCACAACTGGGCGCCGCGGCAGGGCACGACCCGGCCGCGGCGGTGCCATGTGACGAACCCGCCCGGCGTATTTGGGCTGACCGAGGATTGAAGGACCACGTCGTGCAGAAGTTTCCGATGACTGCCCCAGGGCTGCTGCGGTTGGAAGAGGAACTGCGAACGCTCAAGTCGCAAGAGCGGCCGGCGATCATTCGTGCCATCGCGGAAGCGCGATCGCATGGGGACCTCTCGGAAAACGCCGAATACCATGCCGCGCGCGAACGCCAGTCGTTCATCGAAGGCCGCATCCAGGAACTGGAGGAGATCGTCGGCGCCGTCGAGGTCATCGACCCCGCCAACCTGTCCGGCTCCCACGTCAAGTTCGGCGCCCATGTCAAGCTGGTCGACGAAGAGACCGACAAGGAAGCCACCTATCAGATCGTCGGCGTCTATGAGGCCGACATCAAGGCGGCGCGGCTGTCGATCTCCTCGCCTTTGGCCAAGGCGCTGATCGGCAAGAAGGTGGGCGACACCGTGTCCGTGCCGGCGCCGGGTGGCGATCGCTCCTACGAGATCCTCGGCATCAAGTTCATCTGACGTGCTGCGCTTTGCCGATGTGCAGGCGGCGG